>JANNGJ010000419.1:0-6407 GCA_031403815.1 Burkholderiales bacterium
CAGCGGCGTGCCGATCAGCGCCAGCGAACCGAGCAGCGAGGTGATCCAGGTGATCGGCATGTACTTGCGCAGGCCGCCCATGTTGCGGATGTCCTGGTCGTGGTGCATGCCCATGATCACGGAGCCGGCGGCCAGGAACAGCAGGGCCTTGAAGAAGGCGTGCGTCATCAGGTGGAATACGGCGACGGAGTAGGCCGAGGCGCCGAGTGCGACCGTCATGTAGCCGAGCTGGCTCAGTGTGGAATAGGCGACGACGCGTTTGATGTCGTTCTGGATGATGCCCAGGAAGCCCATGAAGAGGGCCGTGATCGCGCCGATCACCAGCACGAACGACAGCGCCGTGTCCGACAACTCGAACAAAGGCGACATGCGCGCAACCATGAAGATGCCGGCGGTGACCATCGTCGCGGCATGGATCAGGGCCGAGATCGGCGTCGGGCCTTCCATCGAATCGGGCAGCCAGACATGCAGCGGAAACTGCGCGCTCTTGCCCATCGCGCCGATGAAGAGGCAGATGCAAGCCACCGTGATCAGCATCCAGTCGGTACCTGGAAACTGCATGCGCGCCAGATCACCCCCCTTGGCAAAGACCTCGGCGTAGTTCAGCGAGCCGGCAGAGGCCGCCAGCAGGCCAATGCCCAGGATGAAGCCGAAGTCACCGACGCGGTTGACGATGAAGGCCTTCATGTTGGCAAAGATCGCCGTCGGCTTCTTGAACCAGAAGCCGATCAGCAGGTAGCTCACCAGGCCAACCGCTTCCCAGCCGAAGAACAGCTGCAGGAAGTTGTTGCTCATCACCAGCATCAACATGCTGAAGGTGAAGAGTGAGATGTAGCTGAAGAAGCGTTGGTAGCCGTCGTCTTCTTCCATGTAGCCGATGGTGTAGATGTGCACCATCAGCGAGACGAAAGTCACCACCGCCATCATCATCGCGGTGAGGCCATCGACGAGGAAGCCGATTTCCATCTTCAAGCCGCCTAGCACCATCCACTCGTAAATCGTGGCGTTGAAGCGCGCGCCGTCGAGCGCCACCTGCTTGAGCACCACGGCTGAGCCGATGAAGGACACCAGCACGCCCAGGATCGTCACCCGATGCGCGCCGCGCCGGCCAACGGCTTTGCCGAAGAAGCCGGCGACGATGGCGCCGACCAAGGGCGCCAGGGCGACCGTGAGCAGCAGGTTCTGGGAGAGCGTGGCCGACATGTGATTGCTGCTTTCAGCCCTTCAGGCTGTCGAGTTCCTGCACATTGATCGACTCGCGGTTGCGGAACAGCACCACAAGGATCGCCAGGCCGATGGCCGACTCGGCCGCCGCCACGGTGAGGATGAAGAAGACAAAAACCTGACCGTCCATGTCGCCCAGGTAGTGCGAGAACGCAATGAAGTTCAGGTTGACGGCCAGCAGCATCAGCTCGATGGCCATCAGCAGCACGATCAGGTTGCGCCGGTTCAAGAAGATGCCGATCACCGAGAGCGCGAACAGGATTGCGCCGAGGGAGAGGAAGTGCGACAGCGTCAGGGTGCCCGACATCATTTCTTCTCCGGCACGGCGGGCGCAGCAGGCGGCACGGGCGGCGGCGAGGGTTGATCGACCACCGAGGCCATCTTGACCAGGCGCACGCGATCGGCCTTCTTGGCCCGCACTTGCTTGGAGGCGTCCATGTGGCGCGAGTCCTTGCGTTCGCGCAGCGTCAGCGCAATCGCCGCAATGATGGCCACCAGCAGCAGCACAGCGGCGAGCTGCAATGGGTACAGGTAGTTGGTATAAACCTCGACGCCCAACAGCTTGGTGTTACCGAGCTTGAGCTCGGCCGCCGACAGCGGCTTGGCCAGGGACAGATCGAAGCCACCGCGCAGGATCAGTGTCATCTCCAGCGCAATCAAGGCGCCCACCAGGCCGGCCAGCGGGAAGTGGCGCCAGAAGTTCTGCCGCAGGCTGTCGGTGTTGATGTCGAGCATCATCACCACAAACAGGAACAGCACCATCACCGCGCCGACATAGACCAGTACCAGGGCGATGGCCAGAAACTCGGCCTTCAAAAGCATCCAGACGCAGGCCGCGCTGAAGAAGGCCAGCACCAGGTAAAGCGCGGCATGCACCGTGCTGCGCGCCGTGATGACGCCGAACGAGGCGCCGAGCAGCACCGCCGAGAAGACGTAGAACAAAGCAGCGGTCGAGTTCATGGCAGAGCGCAATCAAGCAGCCGCCGCGGAGCCGGCTTTGCCGGTCCGCTGGGGGCGCCCCCTTGAGGGGGAGCGCCGAAGGCGCTTCGGGGGTGGGTCATCGGTACGGCGCGTCGGCCGCGCGGGCCGCAGCGATGTCTTTTTCGTAGCGGTCACCGACTGCCAGGAGCATGTCCTTGGTGAAGTACAGGTCGCCGCGCTTTTCGCCGTGGTACTCCAGCACATGCGTCTCGACGATGGAGTCGACCGGGCAGCTCTCTTCGCAGAAGCCGCAGAAGATGCACTTGGTCAGGTCGATGTCGTAACGCGTCGTGCGGCGGCTGCCGTCGTCGCGCACCTCGGACTCGATGGTGATGGCCACGGCCGGGCACACCGCTTCGCACAACTTGCAGGCAATGCAGCGCTCTTCACCGTTTTCATAGCGGCGCAATGCATGCAGGCCGCGAAAGCGCGGCGACTGCGGCGTCTTCTCTTCCGGAAACTGCACCGTGATCTTGCGCGCGAAGAAGTGCCGGCCCGTGACGGCCATGCCTTTGAACAACTCCGTCAGCAGAAAACTGCTGGCGAAATCCTTGACAGTGGCGAGAGCAGACATCTATTCGCCTCCTAATTCCAGATGTTCCAGGGCGACTGGATCCAGAGGCCGACGACCACCAGCCAGATCAGCGTGATCGGGATGAAGATCTTCCAGCCCAGGCGCATGATCTGGTCGTAGCGGTAGCGCGGAAAGGTGGCGCGCACCCAGAGGAACATCGTGACGACGACGAAGACCTTGAGGCCGAGCCAGATCCAGCCGGGGATCCAGTTGAAGACGGCCGAATCGATCGGCGACAGCCAACCGCCCAGGAACAGCAGCACGCAGAGCATGCTGACCAGGATCATGTTGGCGTACTCGGCCAGAAAGAACATGGCGAACGACATGCCCGAGTACTCGATCATGTGGCCGGCAACGATTTCCGATTCGCCTTCGACCACATCGAAGGGGTGGCGGTTGGTTTCGGCCAGCCCGGCGATGAAATAGACGACGAAGATCGGCAGCAGCGGCAACCAGTTCCAGGACAGGAAGTTCAGGCCCATGTTGGCGCCGTTGCCGCGCGACTGGCTCATCACGATGTCAGTCATGTTCATGCTGGCCGAGACCATCAGCACCACCACCAGCGCAAAGCCCATCGCAATTTCGTAGCTGACCATTTGCGCCGAGGCACGCAGCGCGCCGAGGAAGGCGTACTTCGAGTTCGAGGCCCAGCCGGCGATGATGACGCCGTAAACCTCCATCGAGGTGATGGCCATCAGGAACAGCAGGCCGGCGTTCACGTTGGCCAGCGCCACGTCGGGACCGAACGGAATCACGGCCCAAGCGGCCAGCGCCGGCATGATCGTCATCACCGGGCCGAGGAAGAACAATGCCTTGTTGGCCGCGGTCGGGCGGATGATCTCCTTGAAGATCAGTTTGACCGCATCGGCGATGGGCGTCAGCAGGCCCCAGGGGCCAACGCGGTTGGGGCCGGGGCGGATCTGGGTCCAGCCGATGGCCTTGCGCTCCCACAGCGTGAGGTAGGCGACGCAGCCGAGCAGCGGCAAGAGCACAGCGATGATCTTGATCAGACTCCAGACCACCAACCACAGGGTCGGGCCCAACAGTTGCTCACCGGCGGTCGTGAACGACTCGATCATGCACCGGCCTTCTCGACCTTGATGGCACCGAACATCGCACCGAGTGTTGCCGTGCTGGCGTGGCCGGCGGCGATACGCACGGCGTTGGCGGCCAGCGTGGCGTCCTCACGCGCGGGCAACAGGGCGCTGGCAGCGCCCTGGCTCACGCGAACGCTGTCACCTGCCTTGAGCCCAAGTTGCTTCCAGAGCGCGCTCGGCAGGCCGATGATCGGCGCCTTGGCGTCAGCCGTGGCCTGCAGCGACGGCGCGCGGCGAGCCAGCGCATCGGCGCTGTAGATCGGCACATCGGCAATGCGCTCGAGCGCAATCGGCGCTGGTGCCGCGCTCCACACAGCGGCACTGTGGTTGTCGAGCCGGGCCGCGAGCGCACTCACGTCACCCAGCGCCTCGGCACGCACTTCTTCGGCTGAGGCCTGCTCGAAGCCGGGCAGGCCGAGCAAGTTGCCGAGCACGCGCAAGACCTTCCACGCGGGCCGCGTTTCGCCCAAGGGCCGAACGACACCGTGAAAACTCTGCACACGGCCCTCGGCATTGACGAAGGCGCCCGCGGTTTCGCTGAACGGTGCCACCGGCAACAGCACGTCGGCAAACTCGGTGTTGGCGTCCTTGAACGGGCTCATCGAGACGACCAGGCCCGCGCCTTGCAGCGCGGCGCGCGCCGCAGCCGGATCGGCCGCATCGAAAGCCGGCTCGACCCCGAGCAAGAGCAGCGCCTTCATCGGCTGCGTCAGCATTTGGCCAGCGTTCAAGCCGCCCTGCCCCGGCAGCGCATTCACCCATTGCGCGCCGACGCTGTTAGCGGCCTCGCCGAAGTAGCCGGCCGTGGCGCCGACTTCCGTCGCAATCCATTGCGCCAAGGCCAACAACTGCGCCGCTTGGGGGTGCTGTGCGGCGGCGTTGCCGAGCAGCACAGCCTTGCGCTCCCCACTGAGCAATGAGGCCGCGATCTTCTGCGCCGCGGCGCCCGCATCGGCTGGCGCCGGCGCATCGATACCCTTGGTCTTGGCCACGGCGGCAGCGACTTGCGCCAGCGCATCGACCCAGCCGCCCGGCGCGGCCGTGAACTGCGTGGCCAGCGGCATCGCCCAATCGTCATGCACCGCCTGCAGGCTGTGCAGTTGCGCGCCGCGGCGTGCGGCTTGGCGCAGGCGTTGCGCCAGGAGCGGATGGTCCTTGCGCAAGAAGGTGCCGACGACAAAGGCGCGCTGCACGGTCGACAGCGAGGCGATGGACGTGCCGAGCCAGCGCGCGCTGCCCGCGGTTGCGCAGTTGCTGAAATCGGCGTGGCGGTTGCGGTGGTCGATGTTTTCACTGCCCAGGCCGCGTGTGAGCTTGGCCAACAGATGCAACTCTTCGACCGTGGCGTGCGCCGAGCCGAGCGCCCCAATCGCTGCGGCGCCGAACTCGCCCTTGATGCGCTTCAGACCGTCGGCCACATAGCCGAGCGCCGTATTCCAATCGACAGCTTGCCAGGCCCCACCCTGCTTGATCATCGGCTGCGTCAGGCGTTGCGGTCCGTTCAGGGCCTCATAGGAGAAACGGTCGCGGTCCGAAATCCAGCACTCGTTGACGGCCTCGGCTTCGAGCGGCACGACGCGCATGACTTGGTTGGCCTTGACCTGCACGATCAGGTTGGCACCCGTGCTGTCATGCGGGCTGACGCTCTTGCGCCTGGACAGCTCCCAGGTGCGCGCGCTATAGCGGAAGGGCTTGCTGGTGAGCGCGCCAACCGGGCAGATGTCGATCATGTTGCCCGACAGCTCGGAGTCGATCGTATCGCCAAGCATGGTGGTGATTTCGCTGTGCTCGCCGCGGTGAATCATGCCCAGCTCCATCACGCCAGCCACTTCCTGGCCGAAGCGCACGCAGCGGGTGCAATGGATGCAGCGGCTCATCTCTTCCATCGAGACCAGCGGACCGACGTCCTTGTGGAAGACGACGCGTTTTTCTTCCTGGTAGCGCGAGGCCGAGCCGCCATAGCCCACTGCCAGATCCTGCAGCTGGCATTCGCCGCCCTGGTCGCAGATGGGGCAGTCGAGTGGGTGGTTGATGAGCAGGAACTCCATCACCGACTGCTGCGCCTTGAGCGCCTTTTCGCTCTTGGTGCGCACGATCATGCCGTTGGTGACCGGCGTGGCGCAGGCCGGCATCGGCTTGGGCGCCTTCTCGACCTCAACCAGGCACATGCGGCAGTTCGCCGCAATCGTGAGCTTCTTGTGATAGCAAAAGTGCGGGATGTAGGTGCCCGCGGCGTCGGCAGCATGCATCACCATGCTGCCCTCGGGCACGCTGACTTGTCTGCCGTCGAGAGTGATTTCGATCATGCGCTTTTTCCACTGACAGGCACCATGCACGTCTTGTGCTCGATGTGGTGCACGCCATTGAGGCCACGCACACCGGCCGGCGCGCCCGCTTCAACGCGGAGACGCAGGAAGTGGTTACTGAGTAACAGTCGCGAGTCGCGGGTCGCGAGTCGCGAGGGAGTTGCCAGTTGCCAGTTGCCAGTTAGAGGCTGGTGATGGTCTATTCCTGAGAAAAGCACACAGGGC
>JANNGJ010000420.1:0-3988 GCA_031403815.1 Burkholderiales bacterium
CAGGTGCATGCGATAGACGTTGGGCGACTGGCGCTTCACATCCTCGCTGCCCATATAGACGACGCATTCCATGCCCCAGCGTGCGGCCACGGTGGCAGTGGCCACGCCGTGTTGGCCGGCTCCGGTTTCGGCAATCACGCGCGGCTTGCCCATGCGCCGGGCCAGCAAGGCCTGGCCGATGGTGTTGTTGATCTTGTGCGCGCCGGTATGGTTGAGGTCTTCGCGCTTGAGGTAAATCTGCGCGCCGCCGATCTCGCGCGAGAGCCGTGCCGCGTGATAGACCGGGCTGGGCCGACCGACGAAGTGCTTCAGCTCGCTCTTGAATTCGGCGACGAACTCGGGATCTTTGCGGTAGTGCTCGTAAGCGGCCTTCAACTCGTCGAGCGCATGGATCAGGGTCTCGGCGACAAAGGTGCCGCCGTAGGGCCCGAAGTGCCCGCGGGCATCGGGCTGGGCGTAGTTCAACATGATGGATTCCTGGTTCAGGGGGCGCGATCAGCGGCGTCCGAGCTTTGCGCATCCGCTGCTCGAACCGCTTCGCAGAACCGGCGCATCAGCGCGGCATCCTTGATGCCTTTGCTGCTCTCGACGCCGGAGCTCACGTCAACGGCAAACGGCCGTGCGTGAAGCACTCCATCGATCACGTTTGCAAGATTCAACCCACCAGACAAAACGAGGCGAGAGCGCACGTCTTGCGGCAGATCTGGAGGAATGAGCGACCAATCGAACACCTTGCCGCCACCGCCGTAGCCGTCGACGGCAGCGTCGAGCAGCAGGGCCTGGGCGTTTGGAAAACGGTGTAGCCAGTCTAACAAATCGAGACCAGGCGCCATCGGCACGGCGCGCAGGTAGGGCCGGCTGGCGGCGTCACAGGCGGCAGGCGTCTCATCGCCGTGAAACTGCAGCAGCGCGTTCGGCATCGCCGCGACGGCGGCAGCGATCTGCGCGGGCTGCGCATTCACGAACAAGCACACCGGCGTCACGAAGGGCGGCAGCGTGCGCGCCAGCGCCGCGGCCTGCTCGATGGCCAGATGGCGCGCGCTCTGCTCATACAGCACAAAGCCGATCGCATCGGCACCGGCGGCGACGGCAGCGGCCACATCGGCCTCGCGCGTCAGGCCGCAGATCTTGATCCGCGTGCGCTGCGTCATTCAGGGGAGCCAGTCGAAAGCCGGGGTGTGTTCGGGCAAGCCATGCAGCGCATCGTAGTACGGCCCCGCGAAGTACAGACCGTCAGGGGAAAAGGTCGGTGCGGCTGCGTCGCGGTTGCGGGCCGCGAGCACCTCGGCCAGCCACTGCGACGGTCTACTGCCCTGCCCCACCGCCACCAGGCAGCCCATCGGTTGCGCACCATGTGGTGCAAGAAGGCCACGCCGTCGAAGTCCAGGCGCCAGTAGGCCCCGCGGCGCTGGATCGTAATCGAGTTCAGGCGCTTGACCGGTGTCGTGGCCTGGCACTGCGAGCTGCGGAAGGACGAGAAGTCGTGCTCGCCAACCAGGTGCGCCGCCGCGGCGCGCATCGCGTCGCCGTCAAGCGGCCGAAAAACCCAGCCGGCCATCCCAGTTTCCACGGCCGGCCGCACCGGCGATTCGAGCAACAGATAGTTGTAGCGTCGGCCGCGCGCACTGTTGCGCGCATGGAAAGTGTCAGCGACCGGCTCGCACCACTGAATCGCGATGTCACTGGGCAGGTAGCGGTTGCTGCCGCGCACCCACGAGGCGGCGTCGCGTGGCACGGGCGGATCGAGGTGTACCACTTGGTTCAGGCCATGCACGCCGGTGTCGGTACGACCGGCGCAGACCGTCACGACAGCTGCGTCGGCAAAGCGTGACAAGGCCCGTTCAAGATGGTCTTGCACGGTCTGGCCGTCGGCCTGGCTCTGCCAGCCGTGGTAACCGCCGCCGCGGTAAGCCACGCCGAGCGCGATGCGCCGGCTCAGCGCCGGTGCCTCGCGCAAGGCCGAATCAGGCAAGACCGTCGAGCAGGCTCTGCGCGCGCGCCTTCAGCGGCCCTGTGGCCTTGGCGACGACCTCTTCGAGCAGGTCGCGGGCGCCGTCCTTGTCACCGATCTGGCGGAACTCCTCGGCCAGTTCGAGCTTGCGCACCAAGGGATCAGCCGGGTCACCCATGGACTCGATCGGACCATCCAGCGCGCCCGGCATCGACGAGTAGTCGAGCGCAGGCTCGGTGCTGATCGACTTGCCGCTGGTGCCCAGATCGAGTGATATTGCGTCGAAGTCGAAGGCGGCAGCCGTGGTCGCGGTGGCCGCACTGGCGTCGCCAGTCGGCAGGTCGAGACCGGGCAGGCGAGCGGCGCCCTTGAAGGCGGAGGGGGACGCCGGCGCGATCGGCTGGGTGACCTCCAGCGGCTTGGCGCCTGGCGCCGACGCAGCCACCAAGTCCAGATCCAGGTCGAGATCCGTCGGCGACACGCTGCGTGATTCGTCGGCCTCAGCCAAGGCAAAGTTCGAGGCCGAAGGCAACACCGATTGCGGCATGGTGCTGGCGCCCAGGGGCTCAACCACCGCCGCCGCACCGCCGGCCAGGGCCGCGCTCGGCCGCCCGCCCGGGCTGTACATCGGGTTGTCGGGGTCGATCTGCTGACCCAATTCCTGGGTCTTGTGCCACTCGTCGCCCTCGCCCTTGGTCAGCGAGAAGAGTTGGGTGGCGAGCAGCTCATAGCCCTTGGTGTCACGGCGCTTGGCATACACCTCAAGTAGCTTGGTGCGGATCGCCAGGCGGTCCGGGCTGCTGCGCATGGCTTCCTTGAGGATTTCCTCGGCCTGCAGGTCGCGCCCATAGGCCAGGTACACGTCGGCCTCGGCCACCGGGTCGACGTCACCGATGGCGTCGAGTTGGCTCAGCGAGTAGCTCATCGACGACGACGCGCCAGAAGCATCGCGCGTGTCGATGCGCTGACCGCCGCTGGCACCGAAAAAGGAGTCCGGCTGCAGGCGGCTCTCGAGGAAGGAGGTTTCGCCGCTCTCGGTGCGGGCGCGGCTGCGCCAGCGGTACACGCCCAGACCGGCGAGTAGCGCGAGCACCAGGCCGGCCCCAGGCAGGACGTAGGGGTTGTCGAGCAGACCGGCCACGAAGCCGGGCTCTTCCTTGGCAGGTATCGCGGGCGGCTTGGCTGCCACGGCCGGCTTGGAAGCGGCTGCAGGGGCCGCTGCCGGATTGGCGGCAGGGGCTGGCGCGGGGGCTGCAACGACCGGCGCGGGGGCGGGCACTGGTGGCGGCGGCGGCGGCGCTGGTGTGGGCACAGGCGCCGGCGCTGGTGCGGGTGGCGGTGGCGGTGGCGGTGGCGGGGCCGCGGCCACGACCATGGGCGGCGCTGGTGGAGCAACCGGTGCAGCCACAGGCGCCGCAGGGGCCGCGCCCGGTTTGGCAGCCGCACTGCCAGCACCGTCCTTGAGTTTCTTCAAGTCCTCGACATTGCGTGCCAATTCGGCCACCCGCGCAGTCTGGTCCTTCTTCTCGGTTTCCTTGGAGACCTTGGCTTCCGCACCAGGCTTCACGCCGCCCTGCGACAGAGTCAATCGGTCCGGGCTGGTCGCAGCGGCGGACTTCTTGTCATCGACCTGGGCCTGGACCTTGCCAGCCGCTTGACGCGCCGGTTCGCTCGTCTTCACAGCCGGTACACCACTGGCCAGGCGTTGGCGGTAGGCACCGAAGTCGGTGCTCTGGGTCTGGATGACCTGCTTGGCGTCGGCCGGCGTGGTTTCCTTCGCGGCGCCCGCGCTGGGCACAGCCAGCACCGCGCCGGCCTTCAGGCGGTTCATGTTGTTGTCAACGAAGGCCTGCGAGTTGTTGCGCCACAGTGCCACCAGCATTTGCTCGAGCGACGCGCCGTCGCGTTGCGTGCGCGCGGCGATGCGGGTCAGCGTGTCACCTGTGCGAACCCGGTACTCATCACCTGAGAAAGGCGCCGACCGGGTGCGGTAATGCGGGTAGTCCCGCCAGAATGAGAACGGCGCTAACAGTGATG
>JANNGJ010000421.1:0-4615 GCA_031403815.1 Burkholderiales bacterium
GCTGGCGCCGCCCGAACTCGCGGCCATCCACCCGCTGGGCAAGTCGCCGGTGATCAGTGATGACGCAAATGAGGGCAAGACGGTGGTGGCGGAGACCGGCGCCATCGTCGAGTACCTGCACGACGCAGCCGGCGACACCGCGCTGCGTCCGGCCCGCGGCAGCGCCGATAGCCTGCGCTTTTCCTACTGGCTGCACTTCGCCGAAGGCTCGGCCATGCCGCCGCTGGTGATGGCCCTGGTCTTCAACAAGGTGCGCAGAGCAAAGATGCCCTTCTTCGCCAAGCCGATCGCGCGCGGCATTGCCGACAAGGTCATGCGCAGCTTCGTGCAACCCAACATCGATCGCCAACTGGCGTACATGCAAACCGAGCTGACATCGCGCCCCTGGTTCGCCGGCCAGGCGTTCAGTGCCGCCGACATCATGATGAGTTTTCCCCTCGAAGCCGCCACCTCGCGCGGCGGTCTGGATGCGAAGTACCCGCGCTTGACCGACTTCGTGGCCCGCAGCCACGCGCGGCCGGCCTACCAGCGCGCGCTCGAACGCGGCGGGCCCTACTCGCTGATGCGCTGAGCCACTGCGGCACACTCGCGCGCCGCGCCAACATGCTGCAGGATCGCCGCAACCAGCGCCTGCACGTCGATGGGTTTGGTCAGGTGCTGGACCATGCCCGCGGCCAGGCATTTGTCGCGCTCGTCGGCCAGGGCATGGGCGGTCAGGCCGATCACCGGCAGTAGCGGTGCCACCTCGCGCAATCGCCGCACCGCCTCAAAGCCATCCATCACCGGCATCTGCACGTCCATCAGCACCACATCGAAGGCCGCCGCACCGCGCTGCGCAATCAGGTCCAGCACCTGCTGGCCTTGTTCGGCAAAAACCACTGCAGCCCCTTCCTGGCTCAGGTAAGCCTCGAGGATCAATCGGTTGACGTCCACGTCCTCGGCCGCCAGCACGCGCAGACCGGCCAAGCGCTGCGGCCGGTCGTTGGCCGGCCGGCGCTGATCGGCGCCGACGAGCGCCGCGCGCGCGGCCGGCAGTGGCAACTGGAGTGTGAAGCGGCTGCCCTGCCCTGGCATGCTGGCCACCGTGATTTGCCCACCCATCAATTGCGCCAGATCGCGGCTGATGGCCAGGCCCAGGCCGCTGCCGCCATAGCGCCGGGTGGTGGAGCCGTCGGCCTGCTCGAAGGGTTGGAACAAGCGGGCGATCTGGGTGGCGTCCATGCCAATGCCGGTGTCGCTGACCGCGAAGCACAGCTCGTCACCCAGGCCGGTAACGCGCAAGTCCACCCGCCCCTTCTCGGTGAATTTGACGGCATTGGCCAACAGGTTAACGAGGATCTGTTGCAGCCGCTGCACATCACCCGTGACCCAGACCGGCAAGCCCGGTGCCACGCTCAGCGCAAACGCCAGCCCGCGCGCCTGCACGGCCTCGCCGACCAGGCCGCAGGCGCGCTCCAACGCGGCTGCCAATTCAAACGGCTGCGCCTCGGTGCTCAGCTTGCCGGCATCGAGGCGCGAAAAATCGAGGATGTCGTTGATCACGCCCAGCAAGTGCTGCCCCGATTCGCGAATGCGCTCGAAGGTGCCTGCGGAGGCCCGCCCCCGGCTGTCACGCAGGCCAAGCTCTGCCAGGCCGAGCACGGCGCTCAGCGGGGTGCGGATCTCATGGCTCATGTTGGCCAGGAACTCGCTCTTGACGCGCGCCAGGCGCTCGGCCTCGATGCGGGCCGCCGTCAGGTCTGCCGTGCGCTCGGCCACCAGCTCTTCGAGGTGATCGCGGTGCGCGCTCAATTCGGTGGCCAGCGCGCGTTCGCTGGTCAGGTCGTGCATGGCAGTCAGGCAACCCGAGAACTCGCCGTCAGCGCCCCGGATGACGCGCACGCGCACGCTGAACGGGCGCCGTGCCAGGTTGGCGGGATCGTCGGCCTCCAGCACGAAGTTCGCATCACGCAGTTCAATCTGCGCCCGGCATACGGCGCAAGGCGTGGCCTCGCCGTTCGGGTGCAGCAGCAGTGCCAGCGGACGCCCCAAGGCTTCACCGGAATCACCGGCATCGCCGCCGACCATCGCATGAAAGGCGCGGTTGGCGCGCAGCAGCCGGCGCTCGCGGTCGACGACGAACAACACATCGTCGAACTGGCTCATGGCCTCGGTCCAGGCGGCCTCGGTGCGCTGCAGTACTTGTTGGACCGTCCTGCGCTCGGTGATGTCCTGGGTCACCCCGGTCATGGCCAGAGCCTGGCCTTGCGCGTCGCGGATGACCCGGCCGGCCGTGACCATCCAGCACACCCTGCCGTCGGTGCGGCGCAGGCGGAACTCGACTTCATAGCTCGGCGCGCCCGCCAGGGCCGCACGACCCACCGCCAGAAAGGCGTCGCGGTCTTCGGGCACCACCATCAGGCGGAAGTCTGGGTAGCCGCCGGCCGGCATCGGGCCCAGCAACGCCTGCTTGGCCTCGCCCCACTCGGTGCGGTCGGTGGCAATGTCCCAGTGCCAGGCCACCATCGACGCAGCTTCCAGGGCCACCAGCAGCCGCTGCTCGGACTCGGCCAGCGCGGCGCGCGAACTTGCCAGGCTGTCGAGCATGTGGTCAAAGGTGCGCGCCAGCTGCGCCGCCTCGTCCGTGCCCTTCAGAGCGACGCGCTGTGACAGCTCGCCGCGCTCGACCTCGTCTGCGACACGCTGGATGCGGGCCAGGCGACGTTTGGCCTGTGTGGCCACGGCGGCGGCCAACGCAGCGCTCGCCAGCACCGCCGCCAGGGCATAGAGCAAGGCAATGCGCAAGGTCCCGTTCAGAGCATCCAGCGCGGCCTGCCGCGTGACCAGCACCTGGGCCCAACCGAGCAACTGCCCGCGTTGCACGATCGGCGCGATCGCTTCGCACTGGGTCGCCTCACAAGTCACCGTGGCCGCTTGCGCAAACTGCGGCAAGCCCGTGACGCGGCTGCCGACGCGGCTCGGGTCGGTGTGCGCCAGCACTTGACCGCGCGGGTCCAGCAAAGTGGCCGACAGCACCTGCGGCAGTTGCCGCTGCGCCTGCATCAAGCGTTGCAAGGCCGCCTGGTCGGCCGCTGCCAGGTCATCGATCGCCGCGGCTGCCAGGGCACGGGCCAGGCTGGTGGAGATGGCCGCCAGACGCTGCTCGAACAGGGCCTGCTGGCGCGACAACGCGTCCCAGCCAAACAGCAGCAACGTGGATGCGACAACCAGCGTGACACCGACGGTCAATTGCCGCCGCAAGGTGCCAAACACAAGCGTCTTCAAATTGGGCATGGGTCGCGCAACTGGCCTCGAGTGCGTGCCCACAGAGCACCGAACAAGATGATATCGGCAGCCTGCGCGGGGCCTCAAGCGCTCAGGCCAGTGGCAAGGCCTCGATGCTCGGCCGCTGCAGCAGCGCAGCGAACTCGTCGGCCAGACGCTGGCTCTCGGCCACCGCCCGTGTCCAGGCGGCCTGGCGGCCGGCGAGGTCGTCGCCGTAGGCCTTGAAGTCGCTGCGGTCGGGCAGCTTGCCGCCGGGCAGCGACGCCTTGATCCAGTCAGGGCTGGGCACCAGCAGCACCACGTTGTCCAGGCGGGCGCTGGCGCCATGGCGGCGCTTCAAGCTCTTGTCGAGCCAGCCCGGCACCACTGTGGGCTGGAAGTGCGGGTAGAGCACCAGGCCCTCGGCCATCTGCGCGTAGTCGAGGTGCAGGTGGTAGTCGGTGATGCCGCCGTCCCAGTAGGCGCCGCGCGGCGCGCCGGGGATGTCGTGCACGGCGTCGAGCCAGAACGGGATCGAGCAACTGGCCAACAGGCCCGGGCACAGGTTGGCCGCCGAGAGATCGACCTGCCGCGTGCGGTAGTCATGCAGGGCGAAGGGCAGCGGCTCGCGCGGGTCGGAGAACATCACGCGCTCGAGCCAGCCGCCCAAGGCGCGCCGGCTCACCAGGTTGGCCGCAAACGCGCCGGCATAGCCCAGCGGTGTGCGCACGGGCCCATCGCGCCGCAACACGTGGCGGCCGCGGCTGGCGAGCACATGCAGGCGGTAGCGCGCCTGCGTCAGGACCTCGCTGCCGCGATGCCCGAAACGCTCGTCGATGCGCGCCCCGAACATGGCGCTGACGTCGCGCGAGGTCGGCGCCTTGCCTGGCGCGTGCGGATAGTCTTGCGCGATGTAATCGGCGGCCAGTTGCGCCAAGGCCGCGTCGGGATCCGCCAGACAGGCACTGGCCATGCGCCAGGCGCCGATGGAGGCGCCGAGCAGATGGACAGTTTGTGCGCCCTCCTTCAACCAGTGGCCGAAGATGAAACGGTCGAGCGGGTTGAGCACCAGGCCCTTGGGCCCACCCGCGGCGGCCGGGATCACGCGCACGTCGGCCGCGCTCAGGCCGCGCTCGCGCAGATGGGCCCGCGCTCGCGGCCCCGCATGCACTTGCAGGGCGGTGTCGTGGCTGCGATGTAGTCTCAATGCGCTTGGTGCAGCCGCGTCGTCAGGAGATTCCCGGACTGGGACCCACATTGCTTCGGCACAGCTTCAACGAATGAAAGGGACTTCCCCGTCCCGAGGTGCCCGCAGTGATGCGGAGATCGGCAACGAGTGCCACGATGGGAAGTGCAGTTCTCTCATCAACTC
>JANNGJ010000422.1:0-14464 GCA_031403815.1 Burkholderiales bacterium
AGACATCGTCAAGGCCGTCAGCAATGACCTGGGCTTCAAGCACCGCTGGCAGATTGGCACCGTCAACTCGATCAACTGGGCACGCCTGTTGGCCCAGGTGGTGTATTACTTCGCTGGCTATTTCCAGGCCACGCAGGGCGATACCGGCCCCTCGACCGGCTCGCGCCCTTCGACAGGCTCAGGGCCGTCGGGCCTGGCGCGCGTGAGTTTCGCGGTGCCGTCGGGCAACTTCGGCAACATCTGCGCCGGTCATGTTGCGCGCAGCATGGGCCTGCCGATTGACCGCCTGGTCTGCGCCACGAATGAGAACGACGTGCTCGACGAGTTCTTCCGCAGTGGCACCTATAGGCCGCGCAGCAGCGCCCAGACGCACGAGACCTCCAGCCCCTCGATGGACATCAGCAAGGCCAGCAACTTCGAGCGCTTTGTCTTCGACCTGCTGGGGCGCGACGGCGCGCGCGTGCGGCAGTTGTTCGGCACCGACTTGCGCGAGCGCGGCGGCTTCACACTCAGCCGCGAGGAGACGGCGCGCATCGGCGAGTTCGGCTTCGTCTCCGGCAAGAGCGAGCATGCCGATCGTCTGGCCACCATTCGCGACACGTATCAGCGCTTCGGCCTGGTGATCGACACCCACACCGCCGATGGCCTGAAGGTCGGTCGCGAGCAGCGCCGCGATGCGCAGACTTTGGTGGTGTTGGAAACGGCCCAACCGGCCAAGTTCGCGGCGACGATCCGCGAGGCGCTTGGCCGTGAGCCGGATCGCCCGCCCGGCTTCGAAGGCATCGAGGACTTGCCCAAGCGTTACGCCGAACTGCCGGCCGATGTCGGCGCAGTCCGGCACTACATCGAGCGCCATGCCTGAACCGAAAGCGCCGCTGCTCAGCCTGGACGAGGCGCTGGCACGCTTGACGGCGGGGGCGACTGCGGTGCGCATCACCGAGGTCGACACGGTCTCGACCTTCGACGCCCTGGGCCGCGTGCTGGCGGCCGATGTGGTCTCGGCGATCGACCTGCCGCCGGCCGACAACAGCTCGATGGACGGCTATGCCCTGCGCGTGGCCGATGCAAGCGAGGCGGGCGCACGGCTGCCGATCAGCCAGCGCATTCCCGCCGGGGTGGTCGGCACGGCCTTGTTGGCGGGCACGGTCGCGCGCATCTTTACTGGCGCGCAGGTGCCGGCCGACGCTGATGCGGTGGTGATGCAGGAAGACTGCGAGCCGGTCGAGGGCGATGCGGTGCGCGTTACCAAACCGCCGTCGCTCGGCCAATGGATCCGCCGCCGCGGCGAAGACGTTTGCAGTGGCAGCACGGTACTGGCGCACGGCCTGCGTCTGACGCCGCAGGCTCTGGGCCTGGCTGCGGGGGTCGGTGCCGCCACCCTGGCGGTGGTGCGCCGACCGCGTGTGGCCCTGTTCTCGACCGGCGACGAACTGGTGATGCCGGGCGCGGTCGCGCCGCACGCACTGCCGCCCGGTGCGATCTACAACAGCAACCGTTTCACCCTGCGTGGCCTGCTGCAGGCCGCCGGCTGCGAGGTCAGCGATCTCGGCATCGTGCCCGACCGCCTCGACGCCACCCGTGCGGCGCTGCGCGACGCGGCAGTGGCGCACGACCTGATCCTCAGCTCCGGCGGTGTGTCGGTCGGCGAAGAGGACCACATCCGCCCGGCGGTCGGCGCCGAAGGCCGCATCGAGCTGTGGCAGGTGGCCATCAAGCCGGGTAAGCCACTGGCCTTCGGTGCGATCCGCCGTGCCGCCCCAGCGCAGAGCGAGTGCCTCTTCATCGGCCTGCCCGGCAACCCGGTGTCGAGTTTCGTGACCTTCCTGCTGGCCGTGGCGCCGTTGCTGCGTGCGCTTCAAGGGGTCACGGGCGACGCGCCGCAGGCGATGCGCCTGCCCGCGCATTTCGACTGGCCGCGCCCAGACCGACGGCGCGAGTTTCTGCGCGTGCGGCGCAATGCCGCAGGCGGCCTGGACTTGTTTGGCAATCAGAGCTCAGGGGTGCTGAGCTCGGCGGTGTGGGCCGATGGCCTGGTGGACAACCCGCCGGGCCAGGCCATCACCCACGGTGATGCCGTGGCCTATCGCGCCCTGGCCAGCTTGATCGGCGGGCCATGAAGGTCACGGTGCGCTACTTCGCCTCCTTGCGTGAGGCGCTCGGCACCGAGGAGTCGGTGCACTTGCCAGAGGGCAGATCACTGGGTGCGTTGCGCGAGCAGCTCATCGCCAGCAGCCCGCGTCACGCCGAGGTGCTGCGGCGTGGGCGCGCTCTGCGCTGCGCCCTGAACCAGGTGCTCGTGGATGAGAGCGCCTTGCTCGACGAGGGCGCCGAAGTTGCTTTCTTTCCCCCGGTGACCGGCGGCTGATGATGAGCTCGCCGCGTGTGCGCATCCAGCTCGCTGACTTCGATGTCAGCCACGAGATCGCCGCTTTGCGCGCCGGTGATGGCGGCGTGGGTGCCGTGGCCACCTTCATCGGCACCGTGCGCGACCGCAGCGGCACCGCGGCCGACACCACGCTGATGGAGTTGGAGCACTACCCCGGCATGACGGAACGCGCCATCGAAGCCATGATCGACGCCGCACAGCAGCGCTTCGACATCCGCGGCGCGCGCATCGTGCACCGCATCGGCGCGTTGGCGCCGCGCGAGCAGATCGTCTTGGTCGTCGTCAGCTCGGCGCACCGGGGCGATGCGTTTGCGGCTTGCCAGTTCCTGATGGACTACCTCAAGACCCAGGCCCCGTTCTGGAAGAAGGAGCACCGCCCTGACGGCAGTGCGGAGTGGGTCGATGCGCGTGTCGCCGACGATGCGGCGCTGGCGCGCTGGGGTCTGCAAAGCGGCAACGCGGCATGAGCGGGGCGCTTGCCGCGCCGCTGCTGCCCGCGCTGTTGGCGGTCTTCGTCGGTGCAGGCGTCGGCGCCTGTCTGCGCTTTGCCCTGGGCGAGTCGCTCAACCGCTGGCTGCCGCAACTGCCGCTCGGCACTCTGGCCGCGAATCTGATCGGCGCCTATCTGGTCGGCGTGGCGATCGCCTTCTTCGCCTGGCGCACCGAGTTGTCGCCGCTGTGGCGCCTGGCCTTGATCACGGGATTCCTCGGCGGCCTGACGACTTTCTCCACTTACTCCGCTGAGGTGGTTGACGCCATCCTGCGCGGCGA
Source organism: Burkholderiales bacterium (assembly GCA_031403815.1). GTDB lineage: Bacteria > Pseudomonadota > Gammaproteobacteria > Burkholderiales > Burkholderiaceae_C > CADEEN01. Next base: position 3,158 of record JANNGJ010000422.1, read on the forward strand.
ACTGGGCTGGGCCCTGGCCACGGCCGCGTCGCACCTGATCGGCTCCTTGGTGCTCACAGCACTTGGACTGGCCACGGTCAAGGCCTTGCTTTGAGGTGAGGGCCCTGTCGATCTCGACGCTGTGCGCTGGCCGCAACTTATAGTGCGAGCACCATGAACGCGCCGCTTTCGCCTGCCCTGGATGTCCGGACATTGCGCACGGCACTCGGCGGTTTTGCAACCGGGGTGACCATCGTGACTTGTCGCGCCGCGACGGGCGAGCCGGTCGGGCTGACGGTGAGCTCCTTCAATGCCTTGTCGCTCGAGCCACCCATGGTGTTGTGGTCCTTGCGCCTGGTCAGCCCGAGCCTGGCGGCGTTTGACGGTGCCTCCCACTTTGCGGTCAACGTCCTGGCGGAATCGCAGGTCGACTTGTCGCGGCGGTTCTCCTCGAATGCGCCGGACAAGTTCAGCCAGGGTGTGTGGTCCGACGGCGCCGGGGGCGCACCGGTGCTGGCCGGTTGCGCTGCAGCCTTCGAGTGCGAACTGGCCTCGCACCAGACGGCCGGCGACCACCGGCTCTACCTCGGCCGCGTGCTGGCGGTCCATTCGCAGGCCGTGCCGCCCTTGCTCCACCACGGCGGGCGCTACCACCTGCTGGGTGAAATCTTGTGATGCCGGCGCCGGTCGAAGGGCGGTGGGTTGAGGCCTTTGTCGAGGTGTTGCAACGCTGCGGCGTCGAGCCCGGCAATGTTTGCGCCGTGCTGGCCGAGTCACGCTCACGGCCCGTCTTGCCGCAGCTTGCCGCGTTGGCGCTGCAGCGGATGGGCGTGCAGTACTTCCACGTCAATGTGCCGACACCTGCAAGTGCAGCGCCCGTGCCAGTGCGTTCAACCGGTGCCTCGGCCGTGCTGGCCGGGCAGGGCGCTGTCGTGCAGGCCTTGGCGGCTTGCACCCTGATCGTCGATTGCACCGTCGAGGGCCTGCAACATGCCGCCGAGCTGCCGGCCATCCTGGCCGGCGGCGCGCGCGTGCTGGTGGTCAGCAACGAGCATCCTGAAATACTTGAGCGCTGCCTGCCGCAGGCCGATGACGAGGCCCAGGCGCGCGATGCCATGCGCCGGCTCAAGGGCGCACGCCAGATGCAGGTCAGCTCCGCCGCCGGCACGGCGCTAACGGTCAATTTAGCCGGCGCCCGCATTGGCGGCGTCTGGGGTTTTACCCGCAAGCCCGGCACCCTGACCCATTGGCCCGGCGGTCTGGTGCTGGCCTTCCCAGCCGCCGGCAGTGTTCAGGGTGAACTGGTGCTCGACCGCGGTGATGTCAACCTGACGTTCAAGCGCTATCTGCAAGACGCCGTGCGCTTGGTCGTTGCCGACGACCACGTCACCGACATCGTCGGCAGCTCACCCGATGCCGACCTGATGCGCAACTACTTTGCCGCCTGGGGTGACCGTGCGGCCTATGCCGTCTCCCACGTCGGCTGGGGCCTGAACCGCCGGGCGCGCTGGGATGCGATGGCCTTCTACGACAAGGCTGACTTCAATGGCACCGAGCTGCGCGCCTTTGCCGGCAATTTTCTCTACTCCACCGGGGCCAACGAGGTCGCGGGCCGGCACACCCTGGGCCACTTCGATCTTCCGCTGCGCGGCTGCACGGTGGAACTCGATGGCCAAACCGTGGTGCGCGAGGGGCACTTGGTGTGAGCGCGGTGTTCTTGGCGCGCAACCCGCCCCTGGCTCACCTGCGCTGGGGCGATGGCCCGCGCACGGTGGTCTTGCTGCACGGCGTGGGCGGCGGGCGCGAAGCCTGGGGCGACAGCCTGTCAGGAACCGGCAGTGCCTTGGCCGAGGCCGGCTTCAGCGCCGTCGCTTTCGACCTGCCGGGCTATGGCGAGTCGCCGCTTATCGAGCCCTACACCATGGCCAGCCTGGCCGCTGCGGTGGTGGCGTCGATTGACGCGCTGGGCCTGACACCTTGCGCATTGGTCGGCCACAGCATGGGCGGCATGGTGGCGCAGGAATTGATGGCGGCAGCGCCCGCTAGCGTTGCGGCACTCGTGCTGAGCGGCACGTCAGCGTCGTTTGGCAAACCCGGTGGCGCCTGGCAGGCGGAGTTCCTGGCCCAGCGCCTGGCGCCGCTGGACGCCGGCGCTGGCATGGCCGCCCTGGCGCCGGGCCTGGCGCTGGGCATGGCGTCGCCGACTGCGCCGCACGATGCCGTCGCGCGCGCCGCGATCCTGATGTCGGGCGTGCCGGAGGCCACCTACCGTTGCGCCCTGCAGGCTATCGTTGGCTTTGATCGCCGCGAGTTGTTGGCCGATTTGCGCCTGCCGGTGTTGTGCCTGGCCGGCGAGCATGATCGCAACGCGCCACCGGTGCTGATGCAGCAGATGGCAGCGCGCATTCCGGCTGCCGAATACCTGTGCCTGTCTGGCGTCGGTCACCTCGCCAACATGGAAGCGCCCGCGCCTTTCAACCGCGCCCTGATTGAATTCTTGCTGCGTCGTTTTTCGAACTGAGGTCTGCCATGCCCGACCCGACGACCGTCCCGACCGCGCCCCACATTGCCGGCAACGCAGCGCTGCTGACGCCGCAACAGCGTGAACTGATTGACCTGGCCGCGACGCTCGGCCGCGAGAAATTCGCGCCGCGTGCAGCGCGCTGGGACCGCGAGGCCGGCTTCCCGTTCGAGAACTACGCCGATCTGCGCGCTGCAGGCTTGCTCGGCATCTGCGTGCCGCAGGCACACGGCGGTATGGGCGCCGATTTCGCGACCTATGTGATGGTGGCAGCGGAGCTGGGCCGCCACTGTGGCTCAACCGCCCTGTCCTTCAACATGCATGTCAGCACCATGATGTGGAGCGGCTTCATCGCCGACACCCTGCGCATGAGCGCCGAAGAGCGCGCCGACCACGAACGCATCCGCGCGATCCATTTCCAGCGCGTGGTGACCGAGGGCAAGATCTATTCGCAGCCCTTTTCCGAGGGCGGCGCGGCCGCCGCTGGCAAGGCACCCTGGGGCACGCTGGCCAGCCGGGCCGAGGGCGCGCAGGGCGGCTACCACGTGCGCGGCAAGAAGATATTCGCCTCCCTCTCGGGGGCCGCCGACTACTACGGCGTGCTTTGCACGCTCGAAGACACGGCGCATGGTGGTGGCAACGTGCGCGACTCGATCTACCTGGCGGTGCCGGCCAACGCGCCGGGCGTCAGTGTTGTCGGCGACTGGGACCCGTTGGGCATGCGCGGCACGGTCAGTCGGACCCTGTTGCTCGACGATGTGTGGGTGCCGGCCGAGGCGCGGCTGATGCCTGAAGGCCTGCACTTCCAGGCCGCACAGCGCTATCCGCACATGTTCGCTACCCTCTCACCCACCTACATGGGCATCGCGCAGGCGGCGTACGACTTCACGGTCAACTACCTGCGCGGCGAGGTGCCTGCCACGCCGCCCGTCAAGCGCCGCATGTACCCGACCAAGCAGATGGCCGTGGCCGAGATGCGCATCAAGCTGGAGCAGACGCGCGCGCTGTTCCTGCAGACGGCGCGCGAAGCCCAGGTCGACCCCGACAAGGACGCGCGCATGCGCCTGCTGGCCGCGCACTACAGCATCATGGAGAACGCCAATGCGATTTGCAGCCTGGCGGTGCGCACCTGTGGCGGCCAGGCGATGCTCAAGACCCTGCCACTGGAGCGTCTGTACCGCGACTCCCGCTGCGGCTCCCTGATGCTGCCCTGGACGGCCGAGCTGTGCGTTGACCGGCTGGGTCGGGAGTGTCTGTACGAGGCCGGCGAGCGCGACGAAACCATCGACACATGACAACCGCCCTGGCGGGTGCGGTGGGCGAGTTTGACGCGGCGATGATCGAGCGCGCGGCAGAGGTCGAAGCGACCACGCTGCGAGCGCTGGGTGTGCGCAAAGGCGACGCAGTCGGCTGGCTGGCGCTGAATCAGCCGCGCGCCCTGGCCCTGTTGCGTGCGTGCGAGCTTCTTGGCGCGCGTTATGTGCCGCTGAACACCCGCCTGGCCGCCGCCGAGCTGGCAACCATCGCGCGCCATGCCGGCTTGCAGCACCTGCTGCATGACGATGCGATGGCCGCGCTGGCGCGGCAGGTGCATGCCTTGGCGCCCATGCCGCAACCGCGGGCACCGGGCCATGGGCCGGGCGACTTGATGCTGGTTTATACCTCGGGCACCACGGGCCAGGCGCGCGGCGTCGTCCACAGCGCAGCCACCATGCAGGCCAATACGCTCGCCGCCATCGAGGCCCAGGCGCTCAGCGCGTCGACGCGCACCCTGGCCGTGCTGCCCCTGTTCCATGTCGGCGGCCTGGGCATCCAGGTCTTGCCCACGCTGGCGGCCGGCGGCGTGGTGCGCCTGCACTCCCGCTTCGATGCCGGGGGCCTGGCTGCGCGATGTGGCGACATGGCGCCCCAGCACCAGCCTGCTCGTGCCGGCGGTGATGGCCGCGCTGATCGAACACCCCGCGTGGTCCACCACGGACCTGAGCTCGCTGGCCTTCGTCAACACCGGTTCGGCCATCATCCCGCGCCCACTGATCGACGCCTTCCACGCGCGCGGCGTCCCGGTCTGCCAGGTCTATGGCGCCACCGAAACCGGCCCGGTCACCCTGGTACTACGGCCGCACGAGGCGGTGCAGCATGCGGGCAGTGCCGGCCGGCCGGCACTTGGCGTCGACGTGCGCCTGGTGGGCGGGGAGGTCCAGGTACGCGCGCCCAACGTTGCCCGCGGCTACCACCGCGAGCCCGCGGCGGCGGCCTTTGCCGAGGGCTGGTTTCGCACCGGGGACCTCGCGAAGATGGATGCCGATGGCTACTTTCACATCGTCGGGCGCCTCAGCGACCGCATCATCTCGGGCGGGGAGAACATCGACCCGGCTGAGATCGAGGCGGTGGCCTTGGCCGACCCGGCGGTGGCCGAGGCTGCGGTGGTCGGCGTGGCAGATCCGCGCTGGGGCGAAGTGCCGGTGCTGGCGCTGGTGTTGCGGCCCGGCGCAATGCTGGACGCAGCGCGCCTTCAGGCTGCATTCGACGCCTGCCTGGCGCGCTTCAAGCACCCGCGGCGCAGTGTCGTCGTCGCCGCGCTGCCCCGCACCGCACTCGGCAAGCTGCGCAAGACAGAACTCGCGCAAAGCCTGGTTTGACCCAGCGCAAGGGCGCAGGCCCTTGAAAACCGCAGGCTCATGCCCCACCTCGGTGAGAGCTGAGGAGACCCCGTCATGCGCATCGACAAACTCACCACCCGCTTCCAGGAGGCCTTGTCCGACGCCCAGAGCCTGGCCGTCGGTCGCGACAACCCCTACATGGAGCCAGCACATCTGCTGGCCGCCATGCTGGCCCAACCTGAGGGCCCGAAGGCCTTGCTCGACCGTGCCGGGGCCAACACGGCTGCGCTGAAAACGGCGATGGACAGCGCTATCAGCGGCCTGCCGCAAGTGCAAGGCAGCGGCCAGGTGGTGCAGCCCGGGCGCGACCTGGTGGCCCTGCTGCAAGTGGCGGAGAAGGAGGCCGACAAACGCGGCGACCAGTTCGTCGCCAGTGAGATGTTCCTGCTGGCGCTGGCCGATGCCAAGACGGACCTGGGCGGCGTGGTGCGCGGCCACGGTTTGACGCGCAAGGCGCTCGAAGCGGCGATCGAGGCCGTGCGTGGCGGCGCCAAGGTCGATTCGGCCGACGCCGAAGGCCAGCGCGAGGCGCTGAAGAAATACACCGTCGATGTGACGGAGCGCGCCCGCCTGGGCAAGCTCGACCCTGTGATCGGCCGCGACGACGAAATCCGCCGCGCTATCCAGGTGCTGCAGCGGCGCACCAAGAACAACCCGGTGCTGATCGGCGAGCCGGGTGTCGGCAAGACGGCCATCGTCGAAGGCCTTGCGCAGCGCATCGTGGCCGGTGAAGTGCCGGAGACGCTGAAAGACAAGCGCGTGCTGTCACTCGACATGGCCGGCCTGCTGGCGGGGGCCAAGTACCGCGGCGAGTTCGAAGAACGATTGAAGGCGGTGTTGAAGGAAGTCTCTGCCGACCAGGGCCGCATCATCCTGTTCATCGACGAGCTGCACACCATGGTCGGTGCCGGCAAGGCCGAAGGCGCCATCGACGCTGGCAACATGTTGAAGCCCGCCTTGGCGCGCGGCGAGTTGCACTGCATCGGCGCGACCACGCTCAATGAGTACCGCAAGTACGTCGAGAAAGACGCTGCGCTCGAGCGCCGTTTCCAGAAAGTGCTGGTGGCCGAGCCGACGGTCGAAGCCACCATTGCCATCCTGCGCGGCTTGCAGGAAAAATATGAAGTGCACCACGGCGTCGAGATCACAGACCCCGCCATCGTGGCGGCGGCCGAGTTGAGCCACCGCTACATCACCGACCGTTTCCTGCCTGACAAAGCGATCGACCTGATCGACGAGGCCGCGGCCAAGATCAAGATCGAGATCGACTCCAAGCCCGAGGCGATGGACAAGCTCGACCGCCGCTTGATCCAGTTGAAGATCGAGCGCGAGGCTGTGCGCAAGGAAAAGGACGAAGCCTCGAAGAAGCGCTTCGACCTGATCGAAGTCGAGATCGCCAAGTTGGAACGCGAAGCCGCCGACCTGGAAGAAATCTGGAAGGCCGAGAAGGCCGCGGCCTTGGGCTCAGCGCATGTGAAGGAAGAGATCGAGCGCATGCGGCACCAGATCGAGGAATGGAAGCGCAAGGGCAACTTCGACAAGGTGGCCGAACTGCAATATGGCCGCCTGCCAGAGTTGGAAAAGACGCTCAAGGAAGCGCAGGCCAAGGAGACCAAGAAGGGCAAGGCTGGCAAGGAAGGCAAGGCCGCCCCGCAGCTGTTGCGCACCATGGTCGGTGCCGAAGAGATTGCCGAGGTGGTGTCACGCGCCACTGGCATCCCCGTGTCCAAGCTGATGCAGGGCGAGCGCGACAAGCTGCTGCAGATGGAAGCCAAGCTGCATCAGCGCGTGGTGGGCCAGGACGAAGCCATCAGCGCGGTGGCCGACGCCATTCGCCGCTCGCGCGCGGGCCTGTCGGACCCGAACCGTCCGCTCGGCTCTTTCCTGTTCCTCGGCCCGACCGGCGTGGGCAAGACGGAGCTGTGCAAGGCCCTGGCGGGCTTCCTGTTCGACAGCGAAGAGCACATGCTGCGCGTGGACATGAGCGAGTTCATGGAGAAGCACAGCGTCAGCCGCCTGATCGGCGCGCCCCCCGGCTATGTCGGCTACGACGAGGGCGGCACGCTCACGGAAGCGGTGCGCCGCAAGCCCTACAGCGTACTGCTGCTCGACGAAGTCGAGAAGGCGCACCCGGATGTCTTCAACGTGCTCTTGCAAGTACTCGACGATGGCCGCCTGACCGACGGCCAGGGCCGCACCGTGGACTTCAAGAACACCGTGATCGTGATGACCAGCAACCTGGGCTCGCACATGATCATGCAGATGGCCGGCTCACCCAGCGAGCTGATCCGCGAGGCGGTGCAGGTCGAAGTCAAGCAGCACTTCCGGCCCGAGTTCCTCAACCGTATCGATGAGCAGGTGGTGTTCCACGCCCTGGACGAGAGCCACATCCGTGCCATCGCGGTGATCCAGCTCAAGGTGCTGGAGGCGCGCCTGGCCAAGATGGACATGAAGCTCGATGTGTCTGCCGAAGCCGTGGCCGAGATTGCCAAGGTGGGTTTCGACCCGGTGTTCGGCGCGCGGCCCCTCAAGCGCGCGATTCAGCAGCGCATCGAGAACCCGGTGGCCAAGCTGATCCTGGAGGGCCGCTTCAGCCCCAAGGACGTGATTCCGGTGGATGTCGACGGCGGCGAGTTCGTGTTCTCGCGCGTCGTGCACTGAGATCAGCCCGCGTCGCCTTCTTCGAGCAGCAGGTCCAGGCGCTGCAACTGCAGCCGCACCAGGGTCAGGTTGGTCAGGGCACGGTCGAGCACGGCGTGCAGGGCCAAGCCGGGCCGGCCCGGCACCGCGCGCAGCAGTTGGTGGTGCCGGGCCAGGGTGATGGCGGCATCGGGGGCCGCGTCGCCGAGGTTCAGCACATGGGAGGCCTCGGCCAGCGAGGCCATCAAGGTGGCCCCTTGCGAGGCCAGCGCTGCCGGACCCGGGCGGGTGCCCGCGTGGCCCACCGTGCGCTGGGTCGCCAGCTCAAACACGCAGCAACTGATCATGCCCTTGAGCTCGCCGCACTTGCGAACATAGGTGGCGAGTGCGGGGTCGATCGGCACCGCAGCCGGTATCGCCGCCCGCACCGCAGGCATCGGTTGCATCGGCAATTGGGGGCGCGCGGGGGGGGGGTGTTGCCGTTGACTGCAACAGCGTGCTCGCATCGTTGCTGCGCTCGGTCGTTGGTGTGGCCACAGCCACGGCCGGCGGTGCAATCGGGTCGTGCACTTCAGGCACGTGGATGGCCTGATCGCTGAGCTGCCCGCGCAGCTTGTTCCAGGTGCCGCGCAGGTAACTCCAGGCCTCGGCCGGGCGCGTGACCAGCGGCGTGGTGCGCACCTGGACTTGGCTGCCGATGGCCAGGTGGGCGGCCTGGCTGGCCAGCGCCGAGGCGCCGGCCAGGGGCAGCATCAGCAGCTCGCGGTTGCGCCAGGGCCCCTCTTTGATGGCGTCGTGCAGGGGCAGCAGGGCGGTGGCCAGGGCGTGCGGCGGCAGGTCGCCGACGATCACCACGGCCAGCCGGCTGTGCGCCAGAAGCAGGCGCGCGAGCCGCTTGCGTTGCTGCGTGTCGGCGTCGATCTCGGTGGTGTACAGGCGCAGCGGCGGCAGGCCGGCATCGGTCGGCAGTTCGACGAACTCGAGTCGGGCCAGCGGCATGCCCAAGCCCTGGCGCCGGATGTGCAATTGGTGCACCGGCCGCCCGGCAGCCACGGCCAGTCCCGCAAGCATGCGGCGTGATGACAGGGTGCCAATGTCGTGCAGCGTGACGTACTCCGGCTGCACCACGTCGAACTGCTGTTGCAGGGCTTCCGCCGCATCGATGACGGTGAACAGCTCCCACTGCGACGGCCCGACCTGGCGGCCCACCTGGCGCAGCGCCAGGGCCTGCACGTCGTCGCGGTCGCGCATGACCTGGGTGGCCATGCCGGTCTGCGCCCGCGTGGCCTCCCAGGCTTCCTCGTCTTGTTCGTCGAAGTCACGCGAGGGCTGCGCCGAGGCATCCCAGGTGGACATTTCATGAATCGGTTTTGGCATCTCGGAGCGCTGCGGCGAAGCCCGGAAAACAGTCGCACATAGTGTACGGCCCCCCCTTGAATGGGTGGGCTCCTAGAATCGCAGCCATGAGACTCAAGCCTGCGGCCCAAGAGCCGGTTGTGATCATTGGCGCCGGCCTGGCCGGACTCACGGTGGCCTTGCTGTTGGCGGCCGAGCGCCCGGTGGTGGTGCTGGCCAAGCGCGACCTGGACGAGGCCGCCACCGCCTGGGCCCAGGGTGGCATCGTCGGCGTGCTGGGCGAAGACGACAGCGTCGAGTCGCATGTGCGCGATACACAGGACGCCGGCGCTGGCTTGGTCGATGAGCACACCGCGCGCTTCATTGCCGAGAACAGCGCCCAGGCCATCGAGTGGCTGGTCGCACAGGGCGTGCCGTTCTCGCCCGACCCCGACGGGCCGCTCGGCCTGCACCTTACACGCGAGGGTGGCCACGCGGTGCGTCGGATTGCCCACGCGGCCGATGCCACCGGCCTGGCGATCCACCAGGCCCTGCTGGCGCAAGTCAAGTCGCACCCCAACGTGGTGCTGCGCGAGCGCTCGATGGCCATCGACCTGATCACGTCACGGCATCTCAAACGCGAGGAGCTCTCGCGCTGCTATGGGGTCTATGCGCTGGACATCGACAGCGGCGTGGTCGAGACCCTGGCCGCCTCGGCCGTGGTGTTGGCCACGGGCGGCGTGGGCAAGGTCTATCGCTACACCAGCAACCCCGACACCGCCACCGGTGACGGCATCGCAATGGCCTGGCGCGCCGGCTGCCGCGTCGGCAACATGGAGTTCATCCAGTTCCACCCCACCTGCTTGTACCACCCGCAGGAACGCAGCTTCCTGATCACGGAAGCGCTGCGCGGCGAGGGTGCTCACCTGGTGCTGCCGATCAAGGATGGCAGCGCCCAGGGCCTGGGCGAGCGCTTCATGGCGCGCCACGACCCGCGCGGCGAACTGGCGCCGCGCGACATCGTGGCGCGGGCCATCGACTTCGAGATGAAGAAGCACGGGGTCGACCATGTCTGGCTCGATGCGCGCCACCTCGGCGAGGCCTTCCTGAAGGAGCACTTCCCGACCATCCATGCCCGCTGCCTGAAGCTCGGCATCGACATTGCCACCGCGCCGATCCCGGTGGTGCCGGCGGCCCACTACACCTGTGGCGGCGTGGTCACCGACCTCGACGGGCGCTGCGACCTGCCGGGCTTGTATGCCGTCGGCGAAACCACCTACACCGGCCTGCACGGCGCCAACCGCCTGGCCAGCAACTCGCTGCTCGAATGCGTGGTGCTCGGGCGCACCTGTGCGATGGCCATCGGCGCGGCCCCCAGCACAGCCGCGCTGGTCTTGCCGCCGTGGGACGAGAGCCAGGTCGAAAACGCCGATGAGCAGGTGGTGATCGCCCACAACTGGGACGAGTTGCGCCTGCTGATGTGGAACTACGTCGGCATCGTGCGCACCACCAAACGGCTCGAACGCGCGCTGCACCGCATCGACCTGCTGCGCAGCGAAATCGACGAGTACTACGCCAACTTCCGCGTCAACCGCGACCTGCTGGAGTTGCGCAACCTGGTCGACTGCGCCGAGCTGATCGTGCGCTCGGCACTGATGCGGCATGAGAGCCGCGGCCTGCACTACAGCCGCGACTATCCGCAGACCTTGCCAGTGAGTTTTCCGACGGTGTTGTTCCGCGACATTCGGCGCTGATACAGGTTCGCAGTCGGGTGCACGCGAGCCGCTGACGGCGAGCGCGCCGTATCTGGACATCTTGCCATTGCTGGCGCATGCCCCCACGCCTGCATTGGCGCGTGATCGGGCCACTGGGGCACCCTGCTCCGCTCATGTCCCCCGGCTTCGCCTCCTCCTTTACTTCGGCTCTTTGCGCATTAGCTATGGATGCCAAGCGTGACCCAAAGCCAAGGCGAGCAGGGTTGCGGGCGACGCGGGGTTTGTGGCGGACCGATCAAGCGCTCTGAACCAGCCGAGGTAGCTGGGCAGATAAAGCGTGGCCACGCCGTTGAATCGGCGCATCCATCCTTTGAGCCTGCCGTGATACGCGTTCACGTTCTGGATGTGCCAAGGCCCCTTCACGCGGCAGCCTGCGGTCAAGTTCAGTGCCTGGTGC
>JANNGJ010000423.1:0-15181 GCA_031403815.1 Burkholderiales bacterium
AGCCCGTGGCCACGTCGGCCAGGACGCCGAAGGCGGTGACCGTCAGCAAGCCGGCGGCCGTGTTCTTGGGGTGGCCATTGACGTACTTGAAGGAGTAGAACTGGCCGTCGCTGGTCGGCATCAGCTCGATCACACCGACCGAAGAGTGGCTGGCGACACGGGCCGATTTTTCGAACTCGGCCCAGCGCACATAGTCGGCTTCGATCTCACCGGCCAGGCGCTCGATGAAGCGGGCCACCCCTTGGGTTTGGACCAGACGCTGGATGTCGGCAACGCCGATGTAGTCGACCATGGGGTTCTCTCCGGGATTCGTTGATGTGATTGTCTTGAGGCTCAGAGCCAAAGAAAAGACAACAACCTGCTCAGATCGTCAACCAAGCTAGTCATAATGTCAGCCTCGACTGGCACTTAGTACGCTTTCGACGCATGGACGACACTGACCACCAACTTATTGCCCTGCTGCGCAGCAACGCCCGCGCGCCCGTCGCGAGCTTGGCCAAGCAACTCAAGGTCGCGCGTGGCACGGTGCAGAACCGCCTGGCCAAGCTCGAGGCTGCGGGCACCATCGCCGGCTACACCGTGCGCCTCAAACCCCAGGCCGAGGGCCACCGCATCCGCGCCCTGACCACCATCGCCGTCGACGGCAACCGCGGCGAGGCGGTGCTGCGCACCCTGCGCGGCGACCCGGCCGTCGAAGCCCTGCACTCCACCAATGGCCGCTGGGACATCGTGGCCGAGTTGCGGGCCGAGAATCTGGAGGCGTTTGATCAAGTGCTCGGCCGCCTGCGCCTGATCGACGGCATTGCCAGTACGGAAACCAGTTTGCTGTTGTCGACTCACAAGCTCTGACGCCCCACGGGTCCCTGCCCATTGCCGACATGACTGCCCTGCCCCTCAACCGACCATTTCTGCGCTGGACCATTGCGGCCCTACTGACCAGCGTGCTCGCGCTGGCCGGCTGCGCCACGCTGGACGAGAAGCAGCGCGAATGGATCTTTCAGCCCAGCGACCGGAGTTGGGGCGGTGGGGCAGCAGCCGCTGCCGGCATGAGCGATGTCTGGATTGAATTCGCCTCGCGCCAGGCCGACACGGCGCCCGTGAAGCTGCACGCACTCTGGCTGCCGCAGGCCCGCGCCGATGCCCCCGTGCTGCTCTACCTGCATGGCGCGCGCTGGGATGTGCGCTCGAGCGCGCACCGCATGCGCCGCATGCACGAACTCGGCTTCTCGGTGCTCGGCATCGACTACCGCGGCTTCGGCCAGAGCACGCCCGGCCTGCCCTCCGAGACGCTGGCCCTCGAAGACGCCCAAGCCGCCTGGCAGTGGCTGGCCGCGCAGCATCCGCAAGCGCGGCGCTATGTCTTCGGCCACTCGCTCGGCGGCGCGATTGCCGTGCGCCTGGCCGGAGAAGTGGCCGATGTCGCCGGCCTGATGGTCGAGGGCAGCTTCACCTCGATGGCCGATGTCGTGCAGTCAATGAAATGGGGCTGGCTGCCGGTGGCGCCCTTGATCACCCAGCGCTTCGACGCCGGCGCCCAGATCGAGCGCGTCAAGGCGCCGCTGCTCGTGGTGCATGGCAGCCAGGACCGTCTGATCCAGCCCGCCCTCGGCCGCGCCCTCTACGAGCGCGCCCGCTCACCCAAACGCTTCGTCCTCGTCGAGGGCGGCAGCCATCACAACACCAACGCGGTGGGCCAGGAGGCCTACCGCGAAGCCATCGCCGAGTTGTTCGGTGTGCACGCAAACCCCTGACCATGGCCACCCTCAAACTCAAAAAAGACAAGCCCCCGGCGCAAGGCGCACGCACCGAACCGCGCGGGCCGCTGCGCGGTGTGGCCGCGCCGCGCAAGCAGCGCACACTGGCCCAGGCCCAGGCGGAGCGCGCGGAACGCGCCGAGCCGTACAAGCGGCAGGGGTCAGGGCCCGACGTCCCGCATCGGCGCGAAACACCCAAGGACGCAGCGCCACGCAAGCCGCCCATGCGTGAACGGGCGCCGGTGCGCAGCGAGCCTGCGGCAAGTGGCGACAAGCCGCCACGCGTCGCGCGGGGTGACGGCCCACCGGCACGGGATGCGCCGCCCCGCCGCGAGACGGCCCCGCGACGCGACGCAGCCCCGCGTCGCGACGCTGCGCCGCGGCGCGACACCAGGCCGGCGTCGCCTACCGGACCGCGGCGCGCGCCGCCACGGCCGGCCGGCGCCCCGGTGCAGGAAGGGGACCGCCTGTCGAAATACATGACGGCGCGCGGCCATGCCTCGCGCCGTGAGGCGGATGACTGGATCGCCGCCGGCTGGGTGCGGGTTGACGGCAAGCTGGCCGTGCTCGGCCAACGCATCGGCCCCGACGCGCGCATCGACATCGACCCACGCGCCCGCACCGAGCAGGCCCAGCGCGTCACGATCTTGCTGAACAAGCCGATCGGCTACGTCAGCGGCCAGGCCGAAGACGGCCACGAGCCCGCCGTGGTGCTGGTCAAGCCCGAGAACCGCTGGGAAGAAGACCGCGGCATTGCGTACCAGCCCGGCCACTTGCGCTACCTGGCGCCGGCTGGCCGGCTCGACATCGACTCCGTCGGCCTGCTGGTGCTGACGCAGGACGGCCGTGTGGCCAAGGCGCTGATCGGCGAGGACTCGCGCATCGAGAAGGAGTACCTGGTGCGCGTGCAGCGCACGCGCCCGGGACCCTTGTCCGAGGAAGAGTTGGCCCTGCTCGGCCATGGCATGACCCTGGACGAGCAAGCACTCAAACCGGCCAAGGTCAGCTGGGCCAACGAAGACCAGTTGCGCTTCGTGCTGCGCGAGGGCAAGAAGCGGCAGATTCGCCGCATGTGCGAGATGGTCGGCCTGGAAGTGCTGGGCCTAAAGCGCGTGCGCATCGGCAGCGTCGTGCTCGGAAAGCTGCCCGTCGGGCAGTGGCGCTACCTGCGCAGCGACGAGTCGTTCTGACGCGGTCCACGGCGATGCAAACGATCGCGGCCATCAGCCTGGTGGTTCCCGACTACGACGAAGCGATCGGGTACTACACCACCGTGCTCGGCTTCGAGTTGCGCGAAGACCGCCCGATGGCGCCCGGCAAGCGCTGGGTCACCGTCGCGCCACCGGGCAGCAAGGGGCCGCATCTGCTGCTGGTGCGCGCCGCCAGTGACGACCAGGCTTCGCGCATCGGCAACCAGACCGGGGGCCGCGTCTTCCTGTTCCTGCACACCGACGATTTCCGCCGCGACCACCTGGCTTTCCGGTCGCGGGGCGTGGTCTTCGCCGAAGAGCCACGCGTCGAGCCCTACGGCACGGTGGCGGTGTTTCGCGATCGCTACGGCAACCTGTGGGATCTGATCGAACCGGCGAAAACCGTCGCCTGACCGGCCGGCCTCAAGGCGACGTCTGCAATTGGCGCTGCAGCGCCTCGCTGGCCTCCAGCCACGCCGGCTCGAGCGCGCGGGCGCGCGCCACCGCCTGTTGCGCAGCCGCCTGAGCCCGCTCGCGCTGGCCCAGGCGCGCTCGCGTGGTGGCCAGGTTGTGCCACGCAGCAGCGCTGCCGTGCTGCTGTGCCACGCGCTCGAAAGCCGCCGCCGCGCCCGGGAGGTCGCCGCCGGCAAAGCGTGTGTTGCCCTGGCCAAGACCGGCAATCTCATTGGCCGGCCAGCGCGCCAGCACGCTGTCGTAGGCACGCAGGGCCTGCCCGGGCGACGCGACGCGTTCGAAGCCGATCGCCGCTTGCAGTGCGTCGGCCTCGCCGGCCGTCACCGGCAGGCGCCCGGGCGGCAGGGCCGTGAAGGCCCAATGGCCGCCGCGCGCCCAGGTGCGCTCAAAGAGCACAAAGCCCATCCGCTCACGCTCGGTGGTGCCGCTGCGCATCAGCACTTCGCGCGCCGCGAGGTCGTAGCCGACGACGACCGCGTAATGCCAACGCGTTGCGAACGAAAGCCCGAGGTTCTGCAGCACGATCACGGGGTTGCCCGCAGCGACCTCCGTCAGCAGCGCTACCAATTGCGGCGGCAGCGGCACCGCCACGGCGCCGAAACGCCGTGCGGCGGCAAGCATCTCGGTTTGCAAAGCGCCATCGCGCGTGGGCAGGAAGACCGCGTCGCCAAGCGCCTCGGGCGTGGCCGGCAAGCCCACATGAACCAGCACCGTGGCCAGCGCCGCCGGCCCACAGTGGTAGGGCGTTTGCGGGAAGAAAGGCACCGAACGCAACTCGGCCTGCGGCGGCAAACCCGCAGGCGGCGCCTTCGCGAGCGCCACGGTCTGCGGCGGGTCAGCAAAGACGGCGCAGCCGCTCAGCGCAACCACACCGGCCCCGATCAGAACCGCCCTTCGCGCACGCAACGGGTTAAGGGCAGTCACGCGAGAGCTTCCAAATCACCTGACGCGCAACCATCGCCGCATGCAAAGCGCGCCGCCAAGCAGCCGCCGCGGATCCGGCTCCGCCGGTCCGCCAGCGGCGCCCCAAGGCACAGCATGCGCCTTCCAGGCGCGAGGGGGAGGCGCCGAAGGCGCCTCGGGGGTGGTCAACTTACCGGATCGAGCGCGTGAACGGGAACACCTTGGTCCAGCCGATGATGTCGGTGATCAGCAGGACAACGAAGATGGTCACGATGACGCCGAGGGCATCGCCGCCGGCAGGCGCCTGGTCGATCTGCGCAGCCACTTGCGAGGCTTCGGCGTCGGTCAGGGCGGCCACGCGGTCGCGCGCGGCATCGACGTTGACGCCGCGGGCCTGCAAGGCGGCCACGACATCGGCGCGGGACAGGGTCTGCTCCAGCAGAACACGGCCCGGCTGGGCGGCCGCAGCTTGCTCGGTGCTGATCAAACCGGCGGGCGACGCTGCCGGTACGACTGCGGCCGCTTGGGCCAGGCTGGCAAAACTCAGGCTCATGGCCACCAGGGTGGCCAGGGTACGACGGGTGCGTGTGGTCATGAATCGACTCCTCAGTGAACGAAGCATCATCGTAACCGCCCCGCGCGTGTGTTTTTGTAGGACAAGACCGGCTGGTACCCTCGGCGCATGACAGGATTCACAGCCGACCGGGAGCCGGGCCTCGCGGGGGCCAAAGTCGGCATCGTCGCGCCCCACACCGCTGCATTGGCCTTGACCCTGCTGCTCGGCCTGCAGCCGGTCATCACCGACCTTTACTTGCCGGCTTTGCCCTTGCTGGCGCGCGACTTGGCCGCGCCGATGAGCGCAGTGCAGTTGACGATGTCGGCCTTGATCCTGGCCTTCGGGCTGTCGCAATTGGTCTGGGGTCCCCTCAGTGACCGCTTCGGCCGCCGCCCCATCCTGCTCGGCAGCCTCGGGCTGCTGGTGCTGGCCAGCATTGGCGCCAGCACCGCGCCGGACATCGGCTGGCTGATCGCCTGGCGCGTGGCACAAGGCGCCAGCATGGCCGCAGCGGTGGTGTGCGCGCGAGCGATGGTGCGCGACCTCTATGAGCCCCACCAGGGCGTGCGTGTGATGTCGCTTGGCCTGTCCGGCCTGGGTGGCCTGGCGATTGCCGCGCCCCTGCTCGGCGGCGTGCTGGCCATGGCCTGGGGCTGGCGCGCCTCACTGGCGGCCGTCGCCAGCTTTGCAGTGATCGTGCTGCTCTATGTGTGGCGCGTGCTGCCGGAAACGCTGGCCACACCCAACCCGCGGGCGCTGCATGCCCCAACGCTGGCGCGCAATGCCCGCCAGGTGCTGGCCCACCGTAGCTTTCGCGCCTGGGCGACCTTGACTGCGGCCACGTACGGCGGCCTGTTCACCATTTTGGCCGGGTCCGCCTTCGTCTATATGACCGCGCTCGGCTTGACGCCAGCGCAGTACGGCATGGTGATGGCGTCGGGCTCGCTGGCCTTCGTGATCGGCACCTTCTTCTGCCGTCGCTGGCTGCTGCGGATAGGGCTGATCGGCGCGGTGCGACGCGGCGCCTGCTTCTCCCTGGCCGGCGGCTTGGGGATGCTGGCGTGTTCCCTCGCACCCGGCTGGGGCACCCTGCCCTTCGTGGTCGCGTCGCACTGGCTCTTCTTCTTTGGCCATGGCATCCATCAGCCTTGCGGCCAGACCGGCGCCGTCGGCCCTTTCCCTCAGATGGCCGGCATGGCCGCAGCGCTGGCCGGCTGCCTGCTGGCGCTGACCGCCTTCGTCGTTGGCATGTGGCTCGGCCAGGCGCTGGACGGCACCTTGCGGCCGCTCGGTCTGGGCCTGGCTTTCTGGGGTGCTGTCATCGCAACGATTGCCTGGACGACGGTGCAGCGCCACGGCGACACGCGGCGCGTGGAGCTTGCACCGTGAGTGATCCCCTCTGGATCGGGCTGGCCGGCCCCACGGCCAGCGGCAAGAGCAGCGTCGCCTTGGCCCTGGCAGAGCAGGTACCACTCGAAATCATCAGTGTCGACTCGGCCCAGATTTACCGCGACATGGACATCGGCACCGCCAAGCCGACGCCGGCCGAGCGCGCCGAGGTGCCGCACCACTTGATCGACTTGATCGACCCCCGCGACGCCTACTCGGCAGCACAGTTCGCTGCCGACGCGACGCGCCTGATCGCCGAGATCCGTGGCCGCGGGCGCTTGCCCCTGCTGGTTGGCGGCACGATGCTGTACTTCAAGATCCTCAGCGATGGCCTGGACGCCCTGCCCGCATCGGACCCCGTCGTGCGGGCCGAGATCCAAGCCCAGGCCTTTGCACGAGGCTGGCCTTACCTGCACACTGAGTTGGCACGCGTCGACCCGGCCAGCGCCGCGCGCTTGCCGCCCACCGACGCCCAGCGCATCAGCCGCGCGCTCGAGGTCTTTCGCATCAGCGGGCGCAGCTTGTCGAGCTTTCACAGTGCGCCGCGCGCCACCGCGCCACCGGCACTGATCGCGCTCGAACCGGTGGCGCGGCCATGGTTGCACCAGCGCATCGAGGCCCGCTTCGACACCATGCTGGCCAACGGCCTGATCGATGAAGTGCGCGGCCTGCGCGCGCGCGGCGACCTGCATGCCGAGCTGCCGTCGATGCGCTGCGTCGGCTACCGACAGGCCTGGACCGCGCTCGACGAGGGCCTCTACGGCGATGCCTTGCGCCTGGCGGTGCGCGAGCGCGGCATCGCCGCCACGCGTCAACTGGCCAAGCGCCAAATGACCTGGCTGCGTGGCATGCAACGCGAGGTCGTGGCCTGCGACGGCCCCGAGGTGCTGGCCCAGGTGGCCGCCCGCGTTGCGCAATGGCACGGGTGATGGCAGGGCGCGCCCAATGAGCAGCGCGTTGCTGCGCGTCGAACAACTGGCCAAGCACTACGGCGCGGCGCCGGTGTTTGAACATGTGGCGTTCGAGGTCGCCCATGGCGAGGTGGTGGCCATTTTGGGCGAGTCGGGCGTCGGCAAGTCCACCCTGCTCAACGCTCTGGCCGGTCTGGACACGCCCAGCGCCGGCCACGTCGAGCTGGCCGGGCGCACCCTGCAGGGCCTGGGCGAGAGCGCGCTGGCGCACTGGCGCCGCGCCAACGTCGGCTTCGTCTTCCAGGCCTTTCACGTGCTGCCGCACCTGACGGTGGCGCAAAACGTCGCCCTGCCCTTGCTGCTGCTGGGCCGCCCCGATGCCGCGCGGGTGGCACAACTGTTGGCGGCCGTGGACCTCGTCGGTTTCGACGACCGCCTGCCGCGCACGCTGTCGGGCGGCCAACTGCAGCGCGTGGCGATCGCCCGCGCCCTTGTCCACCGCCCGCCCCTGGTGTTGGCCGACGAGCCGACCGGCAACCTCGACCCCGACACCGCCGAACGCGTGATCGATTTGCTGGCCACCCAAGTGCGCGCCGAGGGCGCCGCCTGTGTGCTGGTGACTCACTCGAAGGCCGCCGCCGCGCGGGCCGACCGTGTGCTGCGCTTGACGGCGCACGGCATCGAGCTGGCGTGAGCCGGCGGGGCGAAGCCGTGCGCAGCCTGGAGGCCATCCGATGAGCCTGTGGCGCTTGCTGCGCACCCTCACCTGGCCGGAGTGGCGCGCCCACCCCTTGCGCCAGGCCTTGGCGTTGCTCGCCGTGGCGCTGGGCGTGGCCCTGGCCTTCTCGGTGCACCTGATCAACCAATCGGCGCTGGCCGAGTTCTCGGCCGCCGTGCGTGCCGCCAACGGTGAACCCGACGCAACACTGGTGTGTGAACGGCGCGAGGGCTGCGACGACGTGCTCGTCGACGCGTTGGCCACCCAGCCGGCGATCACGCTGGCCAGCCCAGTGGTCGAAGTCGACACCTATGCCCTCACCCGCGACGGCCAGCGCATCGCCCTCAAACTGCTTGGCATCGACGCCTTGCAAGTCGCAGCCGTGGCGCCCGCGCTGTTGCCGCGTGCAGCCGATAGTGGCGACCGCCTGGCTGCGCTCGATCCCGACGCCATCTTCCTCAACGCCAGCGCCCAGCAGCGCCTGGCCGTGCCCAACGGTGAGCGGCTGCAAGTGCAGCACGGCCTGACGACCCTGTCCCTGCGCGTGGCCGGCCAGGTGACGGCGGGCGGCGCTGCGCTGGCCGTGATCGACATCGCAGGCGCACAAGCGCACTTCGGCTTCGACGGCCGCCTCACGCGCATCGACCTGCGCCTGGCCGCAGGCGCGCGCGCCGAGCAGCTGGCGCCGGTGCTGCCGGCCGGCTGGCGCGTGGCGGCCGCCGACGACGCCGCCCAACGCGTGGCCAATGTGTCGCGCGCCTACCGCGTCAACCTCACCGTGCTGGCGCTGGTGGCCTTGTTCGTTGGCGCCTTCCTGGTCTTCTCGGTGCTGGCCCTGGCCGTGGCGCAGCGCACGCCCGGGCTGGCCCTGCTCGGCGTACTCGGTTTGTCGGCCGCCGAACGCGGCCGCCTGGTGCTGGCCGAGTGCGCCCTGCTCGGCATTGTCGGCAGTGGGCTCGGCATTGGCGCAGGCACGCTGCTGGCCCAGGCCGCCCTGCGCTGGCTGGCGGGCGACCTGGGCGGTGGCTACTTCCCGGGCGTGGCACCGGCACTGGCCTTTTCATGGCCTGGCGCCATCGCCTTCGCCGCCCTCGGCAGCGCCGCAGCCATGGTCGGCGGCTGGCTGCCGGCGCGGCAAGCGGCTGCGCTCGCGCCGGCCCAGGCCCTCAAGGGCCTCGGCGGCGCGCACCACGCCGCCGCACCGTGGTGGCGCGGGCCGCTGTTGCTGAGCGCCGGCGCATTGCTGGCCCTGGCGCCGCCCATCGCCGGCCTGCCGATCGCCGCCTACGCTTCAGTGGCCTTGCTCCTGGTCGGTGGCATTGCCTGCGTGCCGGCCCTGATTCGCGCCCTGCTGGCGGGCCTGCGCACACCCCAATCGCCCTTGGCCTTGCTGGCCCTGCAGCGCGCACGCCACGAGCGCGACGCCGCCACGGTGGCGGTTGCCGGGGTGGTGGCCAGCCTGGCGCTGGCCGTCGCACTGACGGTGATGGTGGCGAGTTTTCGCGACGGCGTGGCGCGCTGGCTAGACCAGGTGCTGCCGGCCGACTTGTACGTGCGCACCGCATCCAGCAGCGCCGCCACGGACCAGGCCTTTCTGCCCCCCGGCTTTGTCGAAGCCGTGGCCGCCCTGCCCGGGGTGGCGCGCGTGGAGGCCGTGCGCAACCGCGCTCTGGTACTCGACCCGGCGCGCCCCAGCGTGGGCCTGGTGGCCCGGCCCCTGCCCGACGCAGCGCAGGGCCTGCCGCTGCTGGAAGCGCCGCTGCCACCGCATGCCACGCTGCCGGGCGTCTACGTCAGCGAAGCCGTCACGGCCTTGTACGGCGTGACGCCGGGTCAGACCATGACGCTGCCGCTCGGCAGCGCCAGCGTGAAGGTGCAGGTGCTCGGCGTCTGGCGCGACTATGCGCGCCAGTTCGGCGCCATCGCCATCGACCGCGATGTCTATCAGCGCCTGACCGGCGACCTGCGCGTCAACGACCTGGCGCTCTGGCTCGCCCCCGGCGCATCCCTCGACACCGTACAACGCGGCGTGCGCACATTGGCCGGCGAGCCCGCCTTGCTTGAGTTCATTGCCACGACGCAACTGCGCGCGCTCTCACTCACCATCTTCGACCGCAGCTTCGCCGTTACCTACTACCTGCAGGCCGTGGCCATCGCCATCGGGCTGGCCGGCATTGCCGCCAGCTTCTCGGCCCAGGTGTTGGCGCGGCGGCGCGAGTTCGGTCTGCTGGTGCACCTGGGTCTGACGCAACGCCAGATCGTCGGCGTGGTCGCGGGCGAAGGCGCCGCCTGGACGGCAGCCGGCGCGCTGGCTGGCCTGGCCTTGGGCCTGGCTGTGGCCGTGGTGCTGGTGCACGTGGTCAACCCGCAGAGCTTTCACTGGACCATGGAGTTGCTGCTGCCCTGGGGCCGTCTGGCTGCGCGGTGCGCTGCGGTGTTGCTGGCCGGCAGTGTGACGGCGGCCGTCAGCGCGCGCGCGGCGGCGTCGCGCGACGCCGTGGCGGCGGTGAAGGAGGACTGGTGATCCCGCGCCGCGGCCTGTTGGCCTTGGCCGGTTTCGCCAGTTGCGCCGGCTGGGCCAGCTTGCCGGCGCGCGCGACGGTGCTTGGGGTGGCGCCGCGCGAGCTGCGCTTCCCGCGCGACCACGGCGCCCATCCCGAGACCCACATCGAGTGGTGGTACGCGACGGGCTGGCTGCGTGAGGCGCAGGCGGCCAGCGACGCTCCGGCTTTCGGCTTCCAGCTCACCTTCTTCCGCTCGCGCACGGGCCTGGCCGAGCAGCTCAACAGCCGCTTCGCGGCGCGGCAACTGCTGTTCGCGCACGCCGCCCTGACCGATCTGGCCGGCCAGCGCCTGCTGCATGCCGAGCGCATCGCGCGCTGGAACGGCGACGAGGCCGCCGTGCGCGCGGCGGCCTCGCTGGCCGACACCCGCGTCCACATCGGCGACTGGCGCTTGCAGCGCGAGGCCACCGGCTACAACGCCGTACTCGGCGATGAAGCGGCCGGCTTTGCCTACCGCCTGAGCCTGGCCACCACCCAGCCGTTGCTGCTGCAAGGCGACGCAGGCTACAGCCGAAAAGGCCCCGAGGCGACGCATGCCAGCCACTACATCAGCGAGCCGCAGCTCACGGTCAGCGGTGAGTTGCGCCACGGCGGCCAGAACCGCGCGGTGCGCGGCCAGGCCTGGCTCGATCACGAGTGGAGCGACGCCTTGTTGCCCAGCGGCGCAGTCGGCTGGGACTGGATCGGCATCAATCTGGCCGATGGCAGCGCACTCATGGCGTTTCAACTGCGCCACGCCGACGGCAGCGCGGTATGGGCGGGCGGCAGTCACCGCACCCGTGGCGGCGTAAGGCGCGCTTTCGGCGCGGACGAAGTGCGCTTCGAAGCCCTCGCCCACTGGACCAGCGCGGCCACCCGTGCACGCTACCCGGTGCGCTGGCGCGTGCAAACGCCGGCCGGTGCGTTCGAGCTGCGCGCCTTGCTCGAAGCCCAGGAACTCGACGGCCGCGCCAGCCTGGGCACCGTCTATTGGGAGGGCCTGTCGGAGCTGCGCGAGCCCGCCAGCGGCGCACGCGTGGGCCTGGGCTACCTCGAGATGACGGGCTACGTCACGCCGCTGCGCCTGTAGCCGTCTTGGGCTGGATCAATACGGCGCCGCGCGCTGACGACCACACTGGGCGTCGCGATCCGGAGGCCCCGCATGAGCAACACCCAACTGCCCCTTTTCATCGCCTCGATCGAGGCCGCCGTCGACCATCTGCTCGACCGTATCCCGGGCAAGATCGTGCTCGGCATTCCGCTGGCGGTGGGCAAGCCCAACCCCTTTGTCAACGCCTTGTACAAGCGCATCAAGGCCAACCCGGCGCGGCAGTTGCGCATCGTGACGGCCCTGTCGCTCGAGAAGCCAGTGGGCAAGAGCGAGATCGAGCGGCACTTCCTTGAGCCGCTGGTGACACGCGTGTTCGGCGACTACCCCGACCTGGCTTACGTGAAGGATCTGCGCGGCGGCGGCTTGCCGCCGAACATCGAGGTCTGCGAGTTCTTCATGAAGACCGGCGACTACCTCGGCAACTTGAGCGCGCAGCAGCACTACATCTCGACCAACTACACCTTCGTCGCCCGCGACATGGCCGTGCAAGGCATGAACGTGATTGCGCAGGCAGTGGGGGTGAAGGGCAGCGGCGAGACGATGCGCCTGTCGATGTCGAGCAACCCCGATGTGGTGTTCGAAGTGGTCGAGAAAGTGCGTGCAGCGGGCCAGCCATTGATGGTCATCGGCGTCATCAACGCGCAGATGCCCTTCATGCCCAACGGGGCTGAGGTCGGGCCGGGCTTCTACGACGTCGTCGTCACCGATCCGGCGGCCACGCATGCCGTGTTTGCGCCGCCGAACAACAAGGTCAGCGCAGCCGACTACGCCATCGGCCTGCACGCGTCGAGTCTGGTCGACGACGGCGGCACCTTGCAGATCGGCATCGGCTCGCTCGGCGATGCCATCGGGCAGGCCCTGATCGTGCGCGACCGGCACGGCGACGCGTACCGACGCATTCTCGACAGCCTGTGCCCCGACGGCCTGGCCGGGCGCAGCCTGGGCCGCTTCGACGAGGGCCTGTACGGCTGCTCGGAGATGTTCGTCAACGGCTTCCTCAAGCTGATCGAGGCCGGCATCGTGCGCCGCGAGGTGTTCGGCGACGTTGTGCTGCAACAGTTGATCAACGACGGCAAGATCCCCGGCGCCGTCGTCACCCCCGAGACCCTGCGCGCGCTGCTCGATGCCGGCCGCGTGCACTCGCCGCTGAGCGAGGCGGACCTGGCCTTTCTGCGCCACTACGGGGTGCTGCACGCCGAGGTGCAGATCGACGGCGACCAGTTGGTGCTCGGTGAACTGCGCCTGGCCAACGAACTGCGCGGCAGCGACAACTTCGACTGCATTGCGGCCCAGTTGCTCGGCACCCGCCTGAGACACGGCATCTTCATGACCGGTGGTTTTTTTCTCGGCCCGCGCGACTTCTACGAACGCCTGCGCACGATGCCGCCGCAAGAACTCGCCAAGATCGACATGACACGCATCGACTTCATCAACCAGCTCTACGGCCAGGGCGATCTGAAGCGGGCGCAGCGGCGCAAGGGGCGTTTCATCAACTCGACCATGATCGTCACCCTGCTCGGCGCGGCCTGCAGCGATGCGCTCGAATCGGGCCAGGTGGTCAGTGGTGTCGGCGGGCAGTACAACTTCGTCGCCATGTCGCACGCCCTGCCCGACGCGCGCCTGCTGATGATGCTGCGCGCCACCCACGACAACCAGGACGGCCTGAAGAGCAGCATCGTCTGGAGCTACGGCCACATCACGATCCCGCGCCACCTGCGCGACGTGGTCATCACCGAGTACGGCGTCGCCGACCTGCGCGGCCAGAGTGACTCCGAAGTCATCAAGCGGCTGATCGCCATCGCCGACTCACGCTTTCAGGACGAACTCGTGACGCAGGCCAAGGCGCACGGCAAGCTCGAAGCGGGCTACCAGGTGCCCGAGCGCTACCGCCACAACCTGCCACAGGTGCTGGACGCCACGCTGGAGCCCTGGGCCACGGCCGGCCTGCTGCCCGATTTCCCTTTCGGTACCGACCTGAGCGACGACGAGTTGCACATCGTGCGCGCGCTGAAGAAGATGAAACACGCCAGCCACCACCCGAGCGAGTTGCTGACGATGGCGCTGAAGAGCCTGTGGCAAGGCAAGGACGCCCCGGCGACCTACCTGGAGCGAATCGGCCTGGCCGAGGCGCACGGCTTGAAGGACCTGGTGCTGCGCCGGCTGTTCGCCGGCAACCTCTGAGGCCTAGCGAGAAACAGCCCAGGTGCTGGCGCCGCGTTGCCGAGCCGGCGGCGGCCCGCTGCGCACGCAATTGCGGCCGGCGTCCTTGGCGGCATACAAGGCCTGGTCGGCCTCGTGGATCAGGTTGGAGAGTGAGTCGTGGGCGAAGTCGAGCGTGGCCACGCCGACGCTGACGGTCGTGCGCACCACCCTGCCCTTCCACTCCAGGCTCAGCTGCGCCACGCGCTCGCGGATGCGCTCGGCCGCATCGAGCGCCCCGAGCGGGTCGGCATGCGGCAGGAAGATCACGAACTCTTCGCCGCCGAAGCGGCCGAGCAGATCGGGCTGGCGCAGGGTGTCGCCGGCAGCACGGGCAATCTCGCGCAGCATCAAGTCGCCCGCCAGATGACCATGGGTGTCGTTGACTGCCTTGAAGTGGTCGACATCGACCATCAACAACGCCGCCGACATGTCGTAGCGGCGGCAGCGCGACCACTCGCGGTCGGCCAGCACCAGGAACTGACGCCGGTTGTGCACGCCGGTGAGTTCGTCGCGCGTGGCCAACACATCGAGACGCGCACGCGCCGCCTCCAACTCGCAGAGCAGGCGCATCAGGGGCCAGGCGATGGGTGGAGTCAACAGCAGTGCGCAGGCCACGGCTGCGACTGACGCCGCCCCGCGGTCCCCGCCACCCGCCAGCGTCAACATCAGGTGGGTGATGGCCAGGGCCAGCAACGCCACCACGGCCGTCAACCAGGCGGTACAAATCGACGGGCCACGGGCCACCACGACTTGTTGGGCACGGCGGCTCCAGCGGGCAAACTGAACAGGGTCTGATGTCATGGGCGCGAGGCGCGCAACGGCGCTGCCAATGAGGCGTATTCGACCACAGCGCGACGTAACCGTGGCGTGCAAACGGTGCATCTGCGGCGCCCTGCCAACGCGCAAACCGGGGGGCGAACGGCGCAACATAGACTTGCCGCCATGGCCAAAGACACTTCCCGCGCTGCCGCAGCGACGCCGCGCTCCCTGAGCGGCCTGCTGCCCTTCCTGCGCCCCTACCGCACGCGCATCTTGCTGGCCTTGGTTTTCCTCGTTTTGTCAGCCGCCAGCACCCTGGTGCTGCCAGTGGCGCTGAAGTCGCTGATCGACAGCGGCCTGGTCGCCGCCGACCCGGGCGAACGGGTGATGGCCCTGCGCGGCCACTTCGCCGCCCTGTTCGGCGTCGGTGCGGCGCTGGGCTTGTTCTCGGCGGCGCGTTTCTACATGGTGAGCTGGCTCGGCGAGCGCGTCACTGCCGACCTGCGCAACGCCGTCTACGCGCACGTGATCGAACAGAGCCCCGAGTTCTTCGAGACGACGCAAACCGGTGAGGTGCTGTCGCGCCTGACCACCGACACCACTCTGGTGCAGACCGTCGTCGGCTCGAGCCTGAGCATGGGCCTGCGCAATATGGTGCTGGGCCTGGGCGC
>JANNGJ010000424.1:0-14968 GCA_031403815.1 Burkholderiales bacterium
ACCCTGTGTCTCCTTCACGGATCACCCTGTGTCGCGCGGCCGGGCCCTCGCCGATCAGGATGTCGATCTTGTAGTCCTCCAGCGCCGGGTACAGGATTTCCTCGACCACTGGTGAAAGCCGGTGAATCTCGTCGATGAAGAGCACATCGTTGCGCTCCAGGCTGGTCAGGATGGCGGCCAGGTCTTTCGGCTTCTCCAGCACCGGGCCGGAGGTCTGGCGCAGGCTGACGCCGAGTTCGGCAGCGATGATGTGCGACAAGGTGGTTTTGCCCAGGCCGGGCGGGCCGAACAGCAGCACATGGTCGAGCGCCTCACCGCGCATCCTGGCCGCACCAATGAAGATTTCGAGTTGCTCGCGCGCCTTGAGTTGGCCGATGTACTCGGCCATTGCCTTGGGCCGCAGTGCGCGCTCGACGGCCTCTTCATTCGCCGACACCGGTTCGGCGCTGACCATGCGTGGCACGGCAGCGCTGGTGCTGCCGAGGTTGTCGGTCTGGATGCTCATGGGGCCATTATCGAACGGCTACCATGCCCTCCTGTTCCCGACAAATCTACTACCATGAAGACGCTGATCGTTGCTGCACTTTGGATTGTCGCGTGGGTCTCGCCTGCGTTCGCACAAGTCAAGGTCGAAGCGGCTTGGGCCCGGCCTACCGTGGCTGGGCAACAGGGCGGTGGCGGCTTCATGACCCTGCACAGCGAGCGTGCCGACCGACTGCTCGGCGGTACGACGCCCCTGGCCGAGCGCTTCGAGTTGCACACCATGAGCATGCAGGGCGATGTGATGCAGATGCGCCAGCTCGACGCCATCGCCCTGCCGGCAGGTCAGAGGGTCGAACTCAAGCCGGGCGGCCTGCACGTGATGTTCATCGGCCTGAAGCAGCCCCTGACGCTGGGCAGCAAGGTGCCGGTGACCCTGCGTTTCGAGCGCGCGGGTGAGGTCAAGGTCGAGATGACGGTGATGTCACGGCCGGCCACGGCCGCGCCGCACAAGCACTGAGCTTGCTCAGCGCGAAAGCGTCTTGAGCGCCTGCTTGATGCCGTCGGAAACGCCGATGTCAGGCGGCATCGACTTCAAGGCCAGGGCGGCGTCGCGGTCGTTGTAGCCCAACGCCACCAGGGCTTGCACGATGTCGGCCTGGGCATCGTTGGCCACACTCGGGGGCGCGCCCAGGTCGGCGCCGAGCTTGCCCTTGAGTTCGAGCAGCAGGCGTTCGGCGGTCTTCTTGCCGATGCCCGGCACCTTGACCAGGCGCCCGGGCACCTGCGCTGCGATGGCCTGCGCCAGCTCGGCCACCGACAGACCCGACAGGATCGACAAGGCCGTGCGCGGCCCGACACCGCTGATCTTGATCAGCAGGCGAAAGGTGCTGCGCTCATCGGCACTGAGAAAGCCGAACAACTGCTGGGCGTCTTCTCTGACCACGAAGTGGGTCAGCAAGGTGATGCGCTCACCCAGCCCCGGCAGGTTGTAGAAGGTGCTCATCGGCACGTCGACTTCGTAGCCGACGCCGCCCACATCGACCAGCAATTGCGGCGGCGTCTTGGCCGCGAGCAATCCAGTCAGGCGACCGATCATCGGCGAAACAGGCCCAGGCGCTGTGCTTCGAGTGCCGCCTCGGCACGCGAGCTGACATTGAGCTTGCGGTAAATCTGCTTGACGTAGTCGGCGATGGTGTGGCGCGACAAACCCAGCTGCACGCCGATTTCGGGCAGGGTGAAGCCCTTGGCCACGCGCAGCAGCACTTCGCTCTCGCGCTCCGTGAGCGACACATGCGGCATCAGATCGGGCTGCGCCGGTTTGGATTGGGCGGCGAAGTAGGCAATGACGCGGCGTGCAATCGACGGTGACAGCGGCGGCTCGCCCTGGTTCATGCGCTGCAACTGCTCGGCAATCAGCTCGCGCGGCTGCTCTTTCAGGATGTAGCCGAAGGCGCCAGCCTGCAAGGCGGGGAACAAGTGTTCGTCGTCGTCATGGATGGTCACCACCACCGATTGGCATTCGCTCTGGGTCTCGCGCAGCTTCTCCACCACGGCTACACCTGAGCCATCGGGCAGGCCGAGGTCGCACAGGGCCAGGTCGAACTTGATCGCCGAAACCAGTTCGAGCGCGTCGTGGACGCGGGCGGCTTCCGAAATCTGGCCATCGGGAAAGACCTGCATCACCAGCGTCTTGAGCCAGGCACGAATTTCGGGCAGGTCTTCGAGGAGCAGGATGGTCTTCATGGCGAGGCTTTCGCAGTGACCCAAAAGGGCCACTTCATGCTAACAGCGGCTCAGGGGCTGGTGGTGTGCCGTTCGAGCGGGATCGTGAGGCGGATCACGGTTCCGTAGCCTGGACCGGACTCCACCAAGCACTGCCCATGCAATTGCTTGGCGCGGTGCTTCATGCTGGCCATGCCGTGGCCGCGATCAAGGCGGCCGTCAAGCTCGAGCGGAATGCCCTTGCCGTTGTCCTGGATCGCGAGCTGGAAGTCGCCGCTGTCGATCAGGCAGCGGATGGTGCAGCGTGATGCGCCGCTGTGCTTGATGATGTTGTTGACGGCTTCGCGCAGGATGCGCGTGGTTTGCACATAGGCGCGTGCCGACAAGGTCTGCGGCAGGTCCTCCGTGGGCGCTGCCCACTCCCCCTCGACGCCGGTCTGCGACAGGCGGCCGACGACCTCCGCACGCCAATCGCCCAGGGCATCGATCAGCTTGACGGGCTTGCCGGTCAGGCCGCGCACCGACAGGCGCATCTCTTCGAGCGCCTCGCGCGCGAGTGTCGAGATGCGGTCGCTCTCGCTGGTGTGCACGATGGTCAGCAGCTTGGCCCCGAGGTCGTCGTGCAGGTCGGCGGCAATGCGCTTGCGCTCCTGGCGCGTGACTTGCTCAACGCGCTGTTCGGCCATCAAGAGGTAGTTCTTCTCCATGTCGGCGCTGGCGTCGCGCACCCTGGCCTCCAGGCCCACGCGGGCCTCTTCGGCGACCTGCATCGCCCGCCCGTGCTGGTGCACCAAGTGCAGGGCCATGCCGATGAAGGCCAGCGGCATGACGACCGCTGGCAGCCACTGCCACGGGCTCGGCAGCACACGCTGCAAGGCCGCCAGTTCAAGCACCACAACGAAGGCCGCTGCCACCAGGAGGCTGCAAACCACCCAGAAATCGCGCTGCCGCGTTTGCCGTATCGACCACAGGCAAAACGCCATCGCGGCCAGCACCTGCAGCACCAGCAGGCTGTACCAGGACGCGGCAATCATGTTCAGACGCATCGGCCCGGCCAGCAAGAGGCTGAGCGGCACGGCAACTGCTTGGGCGTAGAGCGCGACCTCGATCGGGCGCGAGCGCCAACCCGCGTAATGCAACAGGAACTGCACCGCAGTCAGCGCGACCAGGCCCGGCAGGCAGGCCAGCAGGAGTTCGCTGTCGTAGTTGGGCAAGGGCAGCTCGTGCAGCCACAGCCGCGCCGTGAGCAGTGCCCAGCCCAGCGCCAGGGCGCTGAAGAAGCGCAAGTGGCTGTCGCGGCGCCGCGCCAACGCCAGCACGAAGGTCAGGGCGGCTGTCAGCAGCAGCAGGGCCGAGGCCACGGTGGGCAGGGTGACGGCCAACATCGTGTCGCGGGCGTGGCGTGCGTGCAACTCGGCGTAGGGCCCGATCAAGGGCGGCGAGAGCCCGCCGGCGCGCTGGCCCGAGGCCACTTGCTGTAGCGCATAGCCGGCCAGGCGCAAGTCGATGCGGTTGCCGCGTTCCTGTAACAGCGCGACGGGCAAGGTCACCAACAAGGGCCGCCGGCAGTCCAAGGAAATCGGGTCGCGCATCCGTCCCACTGCGTGCAGGCGCTGGCCGTTGACCAGAACTTCGACGTTGGCACAGGCCCGTTCGATGTACAGCGCGAGCGGCCCGGCGCTGGCGGCCATACCGACGGCATCGAAGCGCAGGCGGTACCACAGCGGCGTGTTCTGCAGCGGCCGTGTTCGCGCCCAGTCGTCAGGCAAAGCGACGACGCGGGCCGTTGACTCGTCGGGGAAATTGCCAAAGCTGGTGTCTTCTGCCGCCAGGGCATCGAAAAACACCACCACCTGGCCACGGGCCGGCGTGGCAGCCAGCGCCAAACCAAAGCACAGCGCCAGCGTCAGCAGCCAGGCGAGCCGGCCTACGAAGTGTCTGTTGCGTGCCATGTCGGCACAGATTGTGCAGGATGGTCCAGGCCCGGACAGCGGGTGACAATCGCTGTATTCGTGCGTTCCTGCGGGCCTTTGCATTGATCCTTCGACACGCCTTCATCCCGCTCGACAACGGGCGTCTGGCTCACCTGTGTGGCGCGCTCGACAGCCACCTGCGCGCTATCGAGGCCGCATTGGGCGTGGCGATTGCGCGGCGCAGCGAGTCGTTTCGCATCGAAGGCCCGAAGGCCGCAGCGGAGCGCGCCGTGGGGCTGCTACAGGCCTTGTACCAACGCGCAGCGCGGCCGATCGGCGCCGAAGCCCTGCAATTCGCGTTGGCCGAGTCGGCGGCTGCGAGCACGCCACGCGGCGCCCTGGCCTCGAACGATGCGCATGACGCCGATGACGCAGACGACGAGGCACCCGTGGTCTTGCACACCCGCCGCGCCGACCTGGCCGGCCGCACGCGCAATCAGCGCCAGTACGTGCGCCATATGCTGAGCCACGACATCAGTTTCGGCATCGGTCCGGCCGGCACCGGCAAGACCTTTCTGGCGGTGGCCTGCGCCGTCGATGCGCTCGAGCGCAGCCAGGTCCAGCGCATCGTGCTGACCCGGCCCGCGGTCGAGGCCGGCGAGCGGCTCGGCTTCCTGCCTGGCGACCTGGCGCAAAAGGTCGATCCCTACCTGCGCCCGCTGTACGACGCCTTGTACGACTTGATGGGCCTGGAACGCGTGACCAAGGCCTTCGAGAAGGGCCTGATCGAAATCGCCCCACTGGCTTTCATGCGCGGGCGCACCTTGAACCACGCTTTCGTGATCCTGGACGAAGCACAGAACACCACGGCCGAGCAGATGAAGATGTTCCTCACCCGCATCGGCTTCGGCAGCCGCTGCGTGGTGACCGGCGATGTCAGTCAAATCGACCTGCCGCGTGAACTCGAAAGCGGGCTGATCCAGGCTGAGCGGGTGCTGCGCCGCGTCGAAGGCATTGCTTTCACCCGCTTCACAGCTGCCGATGTGGTGCGCCACCCGTTGGTGGCACGCATCGTCGAAGCCTATGAGCGGGCGGACAAGTCCGACCCGCGTGATGGCGATTGATTCAGAAGTGCGTTCGATCGCATCAATGCGGCTGTCATCTCTCGTCTTCGAGCGAAAGGTTGTGGTGTCCGGCTGTTGGGCCCGCGGCCAGCCACCAGGGCGGCGCGCGACGCCGGTGCGCCACCTGTGCTGCCGGATCGGGCCGCAACAGGCCCCTGGCAGCTGCTCGTATCCATGAAATCGAACGCGATTCAGGGTGAGCGCCCGGCGCTGACGCTTTCACTCCAGCAACCCGACGGCCGGCATCGCAAGACCCTGGCGCGCCACAAGGTGACGCACTGGATCCGCGCGGCGCTGTCGGCGCCGGCCGAGATCACCGTGCGTGTGGTGGACGAGGTCGAAGGGCGGCGGCTCAACCGCGAGTTCCGCGCCCAGGACCACGCCACCAATGTGCTGACCTTCGACTACCAGCGCGAGCCTGTCGTGGTGGCTGACCTGGTGCTGTGTGCGCCCGTCGTGGCCCGCGAGGCGCGCGAACAGGGCAAGACGCTCGAGGCCCACTACGCGCACATGGTGGTGCATGGCACCTTGCATGCACAAGGGTGGGACCATCAGCGCGCGGCCGAGGCGCGGGCCATGGAGGCGCGTGAAACGGCCTTGCTGGCGGCGCTGCGCTTTGCCGACCCCTACCGATCTGACTGACCGACCGACCGACTGCGCTGGCGCTCAGCCGCGCGTCGACAGGTAGCGTTTGCGCCAGAAGAACAAACCCAGCGACGTGCCAATGGTGGCCATCACGCCGAGCGTGACCCAGACGCCCGTGGCGCTGTGAATCAGCGGCAAGGAGTCAAAGTTCATGCCGAAGAAGCCGGTCACCAGGTTCAGCGGCATGAAGATCGCCGTCAGCACGGTCAGCGTGCGCATGATGTCGTTGGTGCGGTGGCCCAGCGCCGAGAAGTGCATTTGCACGGCGTTCTCGGCCGACTGCTCGAGCCGGCGCACATGCGCCAGCACGCGCTCGATGTGTTCAAGCACATCGCGCGAGCGCACCCGCAACAACTCACGGTCGCGCCGCGCTGCCGCGTCCACCACGTCGGGCCACTCGGCCAGAGCGTCGATCCACTCGAGGATTGCCGAGCGCTGGTCTTCGCAGGTGTCTTCCAGCAGGTGCAGGGCGTTGCGCGACTCCAGCAGCACGGTCCAGTCACGAAAGCGGCTCTTCGGGCTCAGCAACTCGCGTTGCAGGTGACCCAACTGGCGCGTCAGCAATCGGCGCAGATCGAGGTAGCTGTCAACCATGTGGTTGACCATGCGCAACATCAGGTCGGCCGGGCTGGCTGGCAGGCGGGCGCCCGCGCGCAGCTCGTTGTTGCCCGCCAAGCCACCCAGGCGTTGGGCAAAGTGATCGAGCACGGCGCAGTCGGTCGGGTGCACCGTGATCAAGACGTGGTCAAACAGGGCGAAGCCGACCGGGCTGGTGTCGATCGCGTCGAGCGCCAGCTTGGCCGACGCCAGCGTGCCATGCTCGTCATCGAGGAAGAGTTGATCGCTGCCGGCGCTGGCCGCCAGGCGTCGGAACACCAGGAGGTCGTACCACGAGGTGTAGTCGTAGTGGCTGGGAAGCTGGTTGTTGATCAGGTCGGAGATGTGCAAGTCCACCAGCGGACTGCCTTCCCATTGCTGCAGACGCTCCTGGACCAGCGGCACCTGAAGTTCGAACTCGCGCCGGGTGAAGCCCAACCAGAGAAAGCCGCTCGTGGGCAAGGCCTCGGGTGGACTGTCGAGCTCCGTGAAGCGGTCGGCGCTGACGTGAAAGATGCGCATCGGCAAGGCCGGCTCAGGCTTCCAGCAGCCGCGCGGCATCGAGCGCGAAGTAACTCAGGATGCCGTCGGCGCCAGCGCGCTTGAAGGCCATCAGCGACTCCATCATCACGGCGTCGTGCTCAAGCCAACCGTTGGCCGCGGCGGCCTTGATCATCGCGTATTCGCCGCTGACTTGGTAGGCAAAGGTCGGCATGCGGAACTGGTCCTTCACGCGGCGCAAGATGTCCAGGTAGGGCATGCCGGGTTTGACCATCACCATGTCGGCCCCTTCGGCGATGTCCAGCGCCACTTCGCGCAGGGCTTCGTCGCTGTTGGCCGGGTCCATCTGGTAGGTTTTCTTGTCGCTCTTGCCGAGGTTGCCCGCCGAGCCGACGGCGTCCCGGAAGGGGCCGTAGAAGGCGCTTGCGTACTTGGCGCTGTAGGCCATGATCTTGGTGTGGATGGCGCCCCGCGCTTCGAGTGCGGCGCGGATGGCGCCGATGCGCCCGTCCATCATGTCGCTGGGCGCGACGATGTCCACGCCCGCCTCGGCCTGCACCAGGGCCTGCTGCACGAGCACGGCCAGGGTGGCGTCATTCAGGATGTAGCCGTGGTCGTCGATCAGGCCATCCTGGCCGTGGCTGGTGAACGGGTCGAGGGCCACGTCGGTCATCACGCCAAGCTCGGGAAAGCGGCGCTTGAGTTCGCGCACCGTCCGCGGCACCAGACCGTCCGGATTGAGGGCTTCACGCCCGTCCGGCGTTTTCTTGCCTGCGTCGATGACCGGGAACAAGGCCATCACGGGCACGCCCAGCTTGACGCACTGTTCGGCTGAGGCCAACAGACGGTCGAGGGACAAGCGCTGCACGCCCGGCATCGAGGCGACGTCTTCGGCCCGGCCCTGACCGTCGAGCACGAACACCGGGTAGATCAGGTCGGCCGGCTTGAGGTGGTTTTCGCGCACCAGGGCACGGCTGAAGGCGTCACGTCGCAGGCGCCGCGGCCGGCTGGTGGGAAACGGCGGCAGAGGGGGCTGCACAGGTGTGGGCATGGCTGCGGTGAGCGGATCGGGCACTGGGGCCCGGTGGCGACAGGCCGCCCTGCCAAATTGTGACAGGGCAGTTACAAACGACGCTCGCTCTGCTAAAGTTACTTTTGAATGATAGCCGCAAGGCTGTTGTTCCCTGCTTTTCCTCCCTGAGCAGGCGCCTTAGCGTGATGACAGCGATAAGGCTTTTTCAGCCCCGGCTGCAAGGCCGGGGCTTTTTCTTGGGGCCCGCGCCCGGTGCGGATAATCGACGCGAATGAGCAGCAGCTTTCTCTGGGTCAAGGCCTTCCACGTCATCTTTGTGGCGAGTTGGTTCGCGGGCTTGTTCTACCTGCCGCGCCTGTTCGTCAACCTGGCCATGGTGCCCAGCGACAGCCCTGCTGAGCGCGCCCGCTTGCTGCTGATGGCGCGCAAGCTCTACCGCTTCTCTGGCCTGCTGATGGGGCCGGCCCTGGTGCTCGGCGTGGTCCTGTGGCTGGTCTATGGCGTTGGCCGCGGGCCTGGCAACGGCTGGCTCTACGCCAAGCTGGCCGTGGTCGGGCTCGGCCTGGGCTACCACGTGCGTTGTGGGACGTTGTTGCGCCAGTTCGAGGCCGGACTCAACCCCCACGGCCACCGCTGGTACCGGGTTTTCAACGAGGTCTCGGTCCTGTTGTTCGCTGCCGCAGTGGTCTTGGTGGTCGTCAAGCCCTTCTAGCCCATGCGGGCTGCATCGCGCCATCGCAGTACCGCTTTGCCCCTGGCAACGGCGTTTGCCGCCCTGGTGGTCTACGCCAGCCTCTACCCTTTCATGGGGTGGCGCTGGCCCGCGGTGCAGGATGCGTCTGCGTTGCTGCAACTGCCCTGGCCGCCCTGGCGCAGCCGTTTTGATGAAGCGGCCAACCTGATCGGATACGTGCCCCTGGGGGCGCTGCTGTTTGTGGCCATGGTGCGCAGCGGTGGCAGCGCGGTTCAGGGGCTGACCGTGGCCATTTTGTGCAGCGCCGGCCTGTCTTATGCGGTTGAAGTGACACAGAACTTTCTGCCGACGCGGGTGCCTTCTTTGAAGGACTGCGCCTTCAATCTGGCAGGTGCCGCGGTGGGCGCATTGTTGGGTGCCTTGCTCCAGGCGATGGGAGGCATCGACCGGTGGCAGGCATTGCGCGACCGCTGGTTCGCCCGGCGCAGCGCCGCCGCGCTGGTACTCCTGCTGCTGTGGCCGATCGGCCTGCTGTTTCCGGCGCCAGTGCCGCTGGGGCTGGGCCAGATCGGCGCTGAACTGCGGCAGGCGCTGGAGGCTGCGGTGGCCGGTACACCCTGGGCCGTCGACGTCGAGGCCTGGCTGGGCAAGGGGGACGAGCTGGCGGCGATACCGAGCTTGTCGCGTGTGCAAGAGCTGCTCGCGACGGCCTTCGGCCTGGCGGCGCCCTGCCTGCTCGCGTTTTCAGCCACCCGGCCGGGTTGGCATCGGGTGGCGTTGCTGGCCGGGGCCGTCGCGCTGGCTTTGGCCGTCACGACTCTGTCGA
Source organism: Burkholderiales bacterium (assembly GCA_031403815.1). Classification (GTDB taxonomy): domain Bacteria; phylum Pseudomonadota; class Gammaproteobacteria; order Burkholderiales; family Burkholderiaceae_C; genus CADEEN01. The sequence continues at coordinate 9,539 of JANNGJ010000424.1, forward strand.
CGGCGCTCAACTTCGGCCCCGAGCACGCGCTGGCTTGGTGGACGCCAACGACCTGGTGGGCTCTGGCGCTGGGGGCGGTGCTGGCGGGCGCCGCGCTCGCTGCGGGTCCGCGGCTGGCGGCCGGCCTGGGCTTGGCACTGTCGGCGGCCCTGGTGGTGCTGGTGGCGCAGGCACCGACCGACCCCTACTACGCTGCCAGTCTGCAGGGCTGGGAGCAGGGCCGTTTCATTCGCTTTCACGGCCTGGCGCAGTGGATCGGTTGGCTGTGGCCGTATGCCGCGATCATTTGGCTGTTGACGCGTCTTTCGCGCCGAGCCGACGACTGAGCCCGCGCCACGCGCCACCTACAATTGGACCATGAGTTCGAGTTACTACCAGCGCCACATTTTCTTCTGCCTCAACCAGCGCGACAACGGCAATGCGTGTTGTGCTGAACATGCGGCGCAAGCGGGCTTCGACCGTTGCAAGTCACGCGTCAAGGCGGCCGGCATCAACGGGCCCGGCGGTGTGCGCGTCAACCGGGCAGGCTGCCTGGACCGCTGTGCCGGCGGGCCGGTGGCGGTGGTCTATCCCGACGCCGTTTGGTACCACTTTGTCGATGCCAGCGACATCGATGAAATTGTCGAATCGCACCTTGTGGGCGGCAAGCCTGTGGAGCGCCTGCGGCTGGCGCCCGATGTCGGTCACTGAAGCCACGCCCTGACGTGAATTCGCGCACCGAGCGGCGCACCGTGGCCGGCCCGGCTGGCGACCTGGTGTGTGCCATTGACCTTCCCGACGGCGACTGTCTTGGTACCGCCGTGATCTGCCACCCGCATCCGCAGCACGGCGGCACGCTGGACAACAAGGTTGTGGCCACCGTGGCGCGCGCCTTTTTGCAATGTGGCTGGCGCGCGGTGCGCTTCAACTTTCGCGGCGTGGGCGGTTCGGCAGGTGCCTGGGACAACGGCCGCGGCGAGGTCGACGATGCGCTGGCCATTGTCGCCGCCGTGGCCGACCCGGCCCAGCCTCTTGCACTGGCCGGGTTCTCCTTTGGCGCCTATGTCGCCTCCCATGCCGCCGCTGCGCTGCGCCCGGCCCGCCTGGTGCTGATTGGCCCGGCCAGCGCCAACTTCACTGTCGCTGACGTGGCAGCAGACACGCTGGTCGTCCACGGCGAGGCCGACGATGTGGTGCCGCTGGCGGCCACCCTGGACTGGGCCCGCCCACAGGCCTTGCCGGTGGTGGTGGTGCCGGGTGGCGGCCATTTCTTTCACGGGCAACTGCCCTTGCTGAAGTCGCTGGTGGTGCGCCACCTCTCGGCGCCGGCGGGCTGAGCCGATTCACTCTCCGACTGCGATCTCAATGAAAAACTTGTTCCTTGTCGCTGCGGCCACCGCCATGGCCCTGGCATCGTCCCTGGTTTTGGCACAGGCGCCGGTGCCGCCGGAGATTGCGGCGCGCCAGTACATCCTGCTCGACCTGACCACCGGCCAGACCTTGGCCGAACGTGACGCCGACACCCCGACCGACCCAGCCTCGCTGACCAAACTGATGACGGCCTACATCGTCTTCGGCGCGCTGCGTGACAAGAAGCTGAGCCTTGAGCAGACGGTCGCCGTCAGCGAGCGGGCCTGGAACGAACGCAAGGGTGACCCGTCGCTGATGTTCATCGACACGACGATGCGCCCGAAGATCGAGGACTTGCTGCACGGCATGATCGTTCAGTCAGGCAACGATGCGTCGGTGGCGTTGGCCGAGGCGGTTGGCGGCAGCGTCGAGAATTTCGCCGCGATGATGAACCGCCAGGCCCAGGCCTGGGGCCTGAAGAACAGCGCGTTCAAGAACGTCACTGGCATGGGCGAGGCGGGCCACAAGGCCAGTGCGCGCGACATCGGTGTGATCGCGTCGCATGTGATCCGCGACTTCCCGCAGTACTACCGCTACTACAGCATCAAGGAGTGGACCTACAACAAGATCCGCCAGGACAACCGCAACCTGCTGTTGCGCCGCGACGCCACTGTGGACGGCATGAAGACGGGCTACACCGAGGCGGCGGGCTATTGTTTGGTGGCGAGCGCGGCGCGCGACTATCCGAACCTGGGCCCCGGCAACAAGCGGCGCCTGCTCAGCGTTGTGCTGGGCGCAGGCTCGCGCGAGTCGCGTGCCAACGAAAGTCAGAAGTTGCTCAACTGGGGCTACCAGGCCTTCGACCCGGTCAAGCTGTTCGACGCCGGCAAGGCGATTGCCACGCCCGAGGTCTGGAAGGGCAAGGAGCGGCTGGCCAAGTTGGGCAGCGACGTGGCCGTGGTGATAGCGGTGCCGCGCGGCGAGGCCGACAAGCTGAAGACCACAGTCGAGCGCACCGAGCCTTTGGTCGCCCCCCTGGCCAAGGGGCAGCGCGTGGGCACCCTCAAAGTGACCACGGCGGCCGGCGCCCCGGTGGCCGAGGTGCCGCTGGTGGTGCTCGAGGCGGTCGAGCAAGCCGGTATTTTCGGCCGCGCCTGGGACGCCGTGCGCCTGTGGATCAAGTAGTAAGCTGAGGCTTGACTGCGGAGAACTGAGCATGCCTGTCGCCCTGCCCGAAACCCTGTGCTACCTGAATGGCCGCACGCAGCGCCTGTGCGACGCCCAGGTCAGCGTGCTCGACCGCGGCTTCATCTTCGGCGACGGCATCTACGAGGTCGTGCCGGTGTACGGCCGCAAGCTGTTTCGATTTGACGAGCACATGGGGCGTCTGTCGCGCAGCCTGGCCAAGCTGCGCATTCCCAATCCGTTCGACCGCGAGCAGTGGCTCGAGCGCATTCGCCCCTTGGTGGCGGCGCTGGCCGAGCAGCAGGGCGCGAATGACCAACTGGTCTATATGCAGCTCACGCGCGGTGTGGCGCTGCGCGATCACGTGATGCCGGCCGACATCGAACCGACCGTGTTCATCATGGTCAGCGCGATGAAGCCGGCCACCGCCGAGCAGCGCCATCACGGCGTGGCCTGCACCACGGCACGTGACTTTCGCTGGGAGCGTGGCGACATCAAGAGCATTTCCCTTCTCGGCAACGTGTTGGCGCGGCAAATGTCAGCTGACCACGGCGCGGTCGAGACCATCATGTTCCGCGACGGCCCTCAAGGTGGGCCTTGGCTGACGGAGGCGGCAGCCTGCAATGTGTGGATCGTCCACGAAGGCGCGTTGCTGGGCCCACCCAAGAGCGACCATGTGCTCGAAGGCATTCGCTACGACTTGCTGCGCGAGTTGTGCGAGGACGTCGGTGTCGCCTACAACCTGCGCCCCTTGTCCGAGGCCGATGTCCTCAGCGCTGACGAAGTGCTGCTCAGTTCCGCCACCAAGGAAATCCTGGCGGTGACCAAGATCGACGGCCAAGCCGTCGGCCATGGCGCCTTGCGCGGCAGGCCCGGGCCGGTCTATGCCCGGCTGTACGAGGCCTATCAGTGCGCCAAGGCCGCGCAGGTGATATGAGCACCCGCGAGATTCCGCCCGAGCAAAGCCTGATCGAGTACCCCAGCGCCTTTCCGATCAAGGTCATGGGCGCAAACGTCGAAGGCTTTACCGAAGCGGTCGTGGCAGTGGCCCAACAGTTTGACCCGGAGTTTGACGCTGCGACCGTCGAGGCGCGGCCGAGCAAGGCTGGCAACTACCTGGGCCTGACGGTCACCGTCACGGCCACCAGTCGGGCCCAGCTCGACGAGTTGTACCGCACGCTGTCGAGCCACCCGATGGTTCGCTTCGTGCTGTAGCTCAGGTGCTTGGCGCGCCGAGCTTGGCGTCGAGCTCCTTGACCTTGCTTGGTGCTGCGTCATCGCCGTTGCGCGCGGCCACACTGTACCAGTAGCGGGCTTCCTTCAGGTCGCGCTCGACGCCGTCGCCAGTTTCGAACATGGAGGCCACCAGGTACATCGCCCCAATATCGCCGCCCTGTGCGGCGATGCGGAACCAGCGCGCCGCCAAGGCCGCGTCCTTGGCGGCGCCACGGCCCAGGTAGAAGGCGGTGGCCACGGCCACCTGGGCGTCAACACTGCCGGCTTCGGCCGCGCGCAGGTACCAACGGTGAGCCTGCGCCACGTCAGCACGCAGCCCGGCCTGGCCCAGCTCATGCAATTGGCCCAGTCCGAAGAGGGCCGTCACGAAGCCGGCCTCGGCCGCGCGCGTCATCAGGCGCAGGGCTTCGCGCGGGCTGGCTTGGGGCAGTTCGCCGCGCAGGTGCATCACGGCCAGGTTGTAGTCGGCCGCCGGCACGCCGTCGCGCGACAAGCGGCCGAATACGCTGCGGGCGCGGGCCAGGTCACCGCGCTCGTAGGCCGCCACGGCGGCGTCAATCGACGCCTGTGCGGGGAGCGCGCCGGCATGCAGCGCGGTGGCAGTGCTCAGCAGGGCAACAAGCAGGAACAGGCGCATGAGGGCTCCGGGTCGGCGGCCCAAGACGATACGCTGAGCCACAGGCCTGTGTCGTGCGAGCACGCAAAACCTTTCAAAGACAGCGGCCATGCGAGACTGTCGGCGACACATGCAACACCGCTTTCTCGGCCGCTGCGACTGGGCCGCCACCGCCAGCGCCATGCGCGCGTTCACTGACGCGCGCGATGCCGCCACACCCGACGAGATTTGGCTGGCCGAGCATGATCCGGTGTTCACCCAGGGCGTTGCCGGCCGACCCGAGCATGTGCTCGATGCGGCGGGCATCCCCGTGCTGGCCAGCAACCGCGGTGGCCAGGTCACCTACCACGGCCCGGGACAAGTCCTGGCCTACCCACTGGTGGATTTGAAGCGCCAAGGCCTGTACGTCAAGGAGTTCGTCTTTCGGCTCGAAGCGGCGGTGCTGAAGGTGCTGGAGAGCTATGGCGTGACGGGGCATCGCCTGACGGGCGCGCCCGGCATTTATGTGCGGGCGCAGGACCCGTTTGGACACGCGGCGCTGCAGGGTCCGGCCGACCCGCACGACCCGTTTCGCGGCTTGGCCAAGATCGCGGCGCTCGGTGTCAAGGTCAGCCGCCACCGTGCCTACCATGGCCTGGCCTTGAACGTGGCGATGGATCTGGCGCCGTTCGCGCGCATCAACCCGTGTGGCTTTGCCGGGCTGCAAACCGTCGATCTGGCTAGACTCGGCATCACCACCACCTGGCAGGAGGCGGCCGACCGGCTCGCCGCGCGCCTGGCCAACCAGTTCACCCCATGACCATCGAAACCCCGACGCCAGCCTACGACCCGAGCGCCAAGCAGAAGGCCCAGGCCAAGACTTCGCGCATCCCGATCAAGATCGTGCCGGCGGAGGTTTTGAAGAAGCCTGAGTGGATTCGCGTCAAGGCGGGTTCGCCGAGCACGCGCTTCTATGAGATCAAGAGCATCCTGCGTGAGCACAAGTTGCACACCGTGTGCGAAGAGGCCAGTTGCCCGAACATCGGTGAGTGTTTCGGCAAGGGCACTGCCACCTTCATGATCAT
>JANNGJ010000425.1:0-8354 GCA_031403815.1 Burkholderiales bacterium
GCCTGGATGAAGCCCATGTCGAGCGCGCCAGACTGCAACTGCTGCATCATGGCCGATTCGTTGCCGAGCTGGCCGGAGTGGAACACCGTCATCGTCAGGCGGCCGTTGGTGGCGGCCTTGAGTTTTTCGCCCAGCACCAGCGCGGCCTTGTTCCAGGAGTGGCCCACCGGCGTGATGAGGCCCAGCCGAAGCTCCTTGGCCTGGGCCAGCGAGAGCGAAGGCGCTGCCATCGGCAGCGAGGCACCCAGCGCAAGAAGGTGGCGGCGGGACAGCGTCATGGTTTTTCTCCAGAGTTGTGAAGGGGGTTCATTTCAGAAGGGCCAGCGAAAGGAAGGGGTAGATCGACAGCAGCACCAACAACACGCAGGCCACGCCGAAGAATGGCAAGGTCAGCATGAACATTCGGCCGGGTTTGGCGCCGGTGACGGCCGCGGCCACGAAGAAGCACAAGCCGACCGGCGGCGACAGCAGACCCAGCACGAGGTTGATGACGACGACGACGCCGAAGTGGCGCGGGTCGATGCCATAGACCTCGGTGGCCAAGGGCAGCAGGATGGGCACGGTCATGATCAGGCCGGGAATGCCATCGATCACCGTGCCGATGATCAACAGAATGACATTCGTCAGCAGCATGAAGGTGACGGGATCCTTGGCCACGCTCTGGACCCAGGCGGCAGTGGCTTGCGGCACTTTGCCGTAGATGAGTACCCAGGAGAAAACGGCCGCAGCGGCAACCAGGAACAGCACGACCGCTGAGTAGATGCCGGCGCGCAACATCATCTCGGGCAGGCGCGAGAACTGGAACTCCTTGGTCCAGTACTTGCCCACCAGGGCCGCGGCCACAGCGCCGACGGCGGCGCTCTCGGTGGCGTTGGCCAGACCGGTCAGGATCGAGCCGACGATGACGATCGGGATCAGCATCGTCGGCGCGGCCTTGAGGATCGTGGCCAGCCGCTCCTTGGGTGTTCTCTTCTCGCCGCGCGGGTAGTTGTAGAAGTAGCCCAGCAGCCCAATCACGATGAAGAAGAGCAGCGTGAGAATGATGCCGGGCAGGATGCCGGCGATCAGCATGTCGCTGACAGACACCTGCGCCAAGGCGCTGTAAACGACGAACATCACCGACGGCGGAATGATCGGGCCGAGCATGCCGCCATAGGCCGTCAGGCCTGCGGCGAAATCTTTGTCGTAGCCCTGCTTCTCCATCTCCGGCACCATGATTTGCGACATGATCGCGACCTGCGCCGTGGCCGAGCCCAATATCGACGCGACAAACATGTTGGCCAGGATGTTGACGTAGGCCAGCCCTGCCCGCACCGAGCCGACCATGGCCAAGGCCAAATCGACGATGCGCCGGGTGATGCCGCCGCCGTTCATGATTTCGCCAATGAGGATGAACAGCGGAATCGCGATCAGGCCGTAGCTGTCCACCCCGCCAAACATCTGCAGTGGATAGGACTGGTAGAGCACCGGGTTGTTCAGCGAGACGATGAAGGCAATGCCGCCGATGCACAAGCACAGGCCGATCGGCACGCCGATCAGCATCACCAACATGAAAACCGCGCCGGTCAACATGTCAGCTCAGCCCTTGCATGCTGGAGCGTAGAAAACCGGCCTGGCTCACGCGCGGAACCACTTCCAGATCCTCAAGCAAGTTGGCCGCGCTGTGGACCATCATCGAAAGCGCAAACACCGGCATGATCATGTACAGCGCCCACACCGGCCAGTTGAGCGTCTGTGTGCGCTCGGTGTAAATGAAGTTGAAGGTCTTGGCGGCCAGCGCGCGCGCGTCGAAGCCGGCGCCGGCCATGCCCACCGGGTCGAGCCAGAGCACGCACAGCCACAGCAGGGTCATGCCGAACAGCAGCACGGTGGCGGTGGCCATCACCTTGGCGATACGAACACCGCGCGCCGAGAAGCGCTCCGTCAGCATCGTGACCGCAAAGTCAAGCCGCAGGCGCGTCATGGCCGAGGCGCCGATGAAGGTCAGGAACACAACCGAATAGATTGCCGACTCATCGACCCAATACAGAGAGACGCCGCTGTAGCGCGTGACGACATTCAGCAGGATCAATCCGGTGAGCAGGAACATGAAAGCCGCGACGGCGAAGCGCTCGGCAGACAGTAGCTTTGCGGACAGCCACATGACCAGCCGCAGGGGTGCTGCGGGGCGGGCGACAGGAGGGTGCATTGCGAGCGTCATGGGCCGTGTTCCGCAACAAGCATATATTTTATACAATCCGTATGTCAAGCCCGAATTGCTTCACTTTGCAGCGCACCGCCCTCCCCCACTGATGAAGACCCGCCTCGGCCACCGCACCCTGTCTGCCGCCATCGTTGAACAACTGCGGCGCGACATCCTGGACGGCACCTACGCTGCCGGGGAACAGTTGCGCCAGGACGCACTGGCCGACACCTTCCAGGTCAGCCGCATCCCCGTGCGTGAAGCCCTGTTCCAGTTGGAAGCCGAAGGCCTGCTGCGGATCGAGCCGCACAAGGGGGCCATCGTCTCCGCGTTCTCGCTCGAAGAGATTGACGACGTGTTCGATTTGCGCGTACTGCTGGAGCCGCGCATGTTGGCGCAGTCAGCGCCGCTGCTCACGCCGCAAGACTTTGCCGAAGCCGCGGCCCTGGAGGCCGAGTTCAAGGCGGCAATTGCGGCGCAAGACGTGGCGCAGTGGGGGCAACTGAACGCCCGCTACCACCTTGCGCTGTACCGCCACGCGTGCCAGCCGCGCACGCTGGCCATCGTCACCTCGCTGCTGCAAACCAGCGACCGCTTCACCCGTCTGCAGATGAACCGGGCCCCTGCCCTGACCCGGGCCGAGAGCGAACACCGCAAGCTGCTGCGCCTGTGCCAGGCGGGCAAGGTGCCCGAGGCCTGCGATTTCTTGGTGGCCCACATCGAGAAGGTACGGCAGGACTTGCGCCTGCTTCTCGCGCGCGGTGTAAAAACTAGCGCTCGAGTTGCTCAAGCGTCGCGCAGGTAGGCGGCAGCGGGCCGGCCTTGGCGATACGCCCCACCTGCGCTGCGACCACGCCGCCCGAACTGCGCGCGGCAATCGCCAGGTTGTCGAGCGTGAGGGCCTCGCACTCCATCGTGATGTTGCCGTGGGTGTCGGTCTGGCCGCCGCCCAGGCGCGGGTCAACGAAGGTGCCCAGCCCCACCTTCGAGAGCACCCCCGGCTTGCCCGCCGCGATGTCACGGTACAGGTGCGAGATGCCACCCTGCGGCAGTTTGTAGGCCCCGATGCGGTTCTTGAGCGTAAGCCGGCCGAGCTTGGGGATCAAACCCCAGTGGCCGCCAATCACGCGCGTCAACAAGCCGTCGTGGCCGAGGCGGTTAAGGCTGCGCTCCCTGCCGGCGCCCTGCCGAGGTGGCCAGGTGAGCCGAGACGATCTTGTCGCGCATGAAACCTCCAGATCAGAGAGGAATGCGGTAGCGCAGCCCCGGCGTACTGCCGAAGGCGGCCGGCTTGGTGAAGGCCTCGATCAACACACCGCCGTTTGCGGCGATGACGCGCTGCGAGGCCAGGTTTTCGGGGTCGGTGGTGAGCTCGACATAGGGAAGGCCCTGGTCCCGCGCATAGGGCAGCACCAGGCGGACGGCCTCGGTCGCGTAGCCCTGGCCACGCTTCCACGACGCCACCGAGTAGCCAACATGGCCGAGCACATGCGGAGGCAAGGCCGCGGTGCCGGGCTGCCAGCGAATGCTCAGGCGACCGCAAAAGCCATCGTCCCAGATCCAGAACTGGCGGCCCGGAATACGCTGCACTTGCGAGCCATCGGGCAGGGTCACAGGGTCGCCGATGGCCGCCAGGTTGGTCTGGCGCGCGATGAAGCCAGCGGCGTCTCGAGCGATCGCTTCGAGTTGCTCGGTGGCGGCGGACAGGCCAATGATGTGGTCAGGCGTCCAAGCGCGTTGCAGTGCATCGACATAGCCGGGTAGCAGGTCAAGCATGGGCGTCTTCAGTTCAATCACGCAAGCACCTCGGCCTCGCTGCTGCGCGGCAGCAGGGCCCGGCGCGCCTGGTGCATCACCTGCGCCGGGTCCACACCTTTGAGCTTGTGGTCGCTCCACACCTGGCGCCAGCGCCGCGCGCCAGGCAGGCCGTGGTACAGGCCCATCATGTGCCGCGCCGCATGCGGCCAGGTGACGCCGCTCGCCACCAGTGCCGTCATGTACTCGACCATCGCCGCCTCGACGCCCTCGCGCGTCGGCATTGCAGACTCGGCATCGCCGAGAAAGCGGCGGTCCCACTCGGCCAACAGCCAGGGCTGGTGGTAAGCCTCGCGGCCGAGCATGACGCCATCGACCTGCTGCAAGTGCGCCGCGATTTGCTCGTTGTCGTTCACACCGCCATTGAGCACGATCGTGAGCGCTGGAAAGTCGCGCTTCAGGCGATACACGAATTCGTAGCGCAGCGGCGGAACTTCGCGGTTCTCTTTCGGCGACAAGCCCTTCAACCAGGCATTGCGCGCATGCACGATGAACACGCTGCACCCCCCCTCGGCCACCGTACCGACAAAGTCGCGCATGAAGTCGTAGTTCTCGCCGCGGTCGATGCCGACCCGGTGCTTGACCGTCACCGGCAAAGCGCCACCGACAGCGTCGTGCATGGCGGCCACGCAATCGCGCACCAGCGCGGGCTCGGCCATCAGGCAGGCGCCGAAGGAGCCGCGCTGCACGCGCTCGCTCGGGCAGCCGCAGTTGAGGTTGATCTCGTCATAGCCCCACCGCTGGGCGAGTTTCGCGCAAGCCGCCAGATCGGCCGGCTCGCTGCCACCGAGCTGCAAGGCAACGGGGTGCTCGACAGCATCGAAATCCAGGTGCCGCGGCACATCGCCATGCAGCAGCGCGCCGCTGGTCACCATCTCCGTGTACAGGCGCGTTCGCTGCGTGATGTGGCGGTGGAAGACGCGGCAATGCCGGTCGGTCCAGTCCATCATGGGGGCAACCGACAGGCGCCAGGGGCTCCAAGTTGTTGATTTATCTATATTAATCAATTACTTACGAAAAATGTGTTTTCACGAAGGCACACGAAATAGCACGTAAAAACACAGAAAAACATCGGCTCAGTGCTACGGATTTGCTACAGTAAGTCCGGCCAAGTGCTACAGCAAGGGGGCGGCGTGGCGAGCATTATCCCGGTCGGGGACTCATGGCGCGCGCAGGTGCGCCGCAAGGGCAACCCTGTTCAGACCAAGACCTTCACAAAGAAGATCCTCGCGGAACTGTGGGCGCGTGGAATCGAAGCTGATATCGACTCCGGACGCACTGGGGTGTCGTCGGCGAGCGGCGCGGCCCGACACCTGACCATCGGCAAGCTGATCGAGCGTTACACGGAAGAGATCGGGAAGCAGAAGCCGTTCGGCAGAAATAAAGACGACGTCTGTGCGCTCAAGATGTGCAGGGTGCGCCTGGCGATTGGTAGGTGGCGCCGACCGGATGCAATGCGTCTAGCTTGAGCCGTTCGTCTAACGTCGCGCGCAACGCATACTGGCGACTGGCCACACTTGACCTCCTTGCCGCAGGATTCTCCTGGCAGGGCGGCGTTGGCGGGGCATGCCCCAGTGGCCAGGTTCTTGTTCAGCGTGCCATCGCCGATGTGCGGGAGCCTTTGGGGCAAAGTGGCCGGACGCCACCATACCGGGCGCTCCAGACTCAACCGGCGCGTGTTCGGCGGCAAGGTGCGCAAGCTCGGTTGCGGCTGGGTGCAAGCTGTCCGCGAGCACGCGGCCACCGACAATGTCAGGCGCTGGCGCAGGCCGATTGGCTGTCAAATTGCGCGCTGCACTACTGGGGTGACATCGACACCCACGGCTTCGCGATACTCGACCAGCTGCGGGCACACAACCCGCATGCGCAGTCCTTCCTCATGGACCGCCAGACCTTGCTTCAACATCGGCCCCAGTGGACCGTCGAGCCCCAACTCACCTTGCGCGACCTTCCCCGCTTGAGCCCCGAGGAGAGTGCCCTGTACGACGAGCTGAGGTGGTTGCGTTTGAGTGATCAGCCAGTGCGGCTCGAGCAGGAGCGCATCAGTTTCAGATTTGTTTGCCGCGCGGTGCCATAGGCAGGACACGCGACTGACCCCTGCGTCAAAACCGTGATGCCACATTGTTCAAGCTTGCGGCATCTGCTCGTAGCCGGATCGTTGTGGTTGTCCGTGGTTGCGCGGCCCGCGCACGGCCGGCCACGTTTATTGGGAACGCCGGACGAGATCAAGAATAAGTCGTTGTTCTGTGGACATTCAAGCCGTGCGTGACAGGCGAAGTGCGATGAATCTGGACAACGTCCGTTAGGAACAAAGCAATATATTTTGGACACATTCATTCCGTATATGGCATTCTATGGACAGTTCTTCAGAAACTGCAGCCACAAAGCCTTCATTCATGGACACGCTGCCCGAAATCCTGTTCAGTCAGGGCACCGACCAGGCTCAGTCCAAGCGCGTGCGCCGCCAGGCCGCCGATGGGCACCTGCGCAAGCTTTACCCGGGCGTCTACACCTCCAACCTGGACGCGCCGGCCGAATCGGTCGTGCTGCGCCATTGGCGCGCCATCGTAGGCCACCTGCTGCCCGGCGGCGTGGTCTCGCACCGCTCGGCGTTCGACGGCCGGCCGCAGGCCGGCAAGCTCTTCATCACACGCGGCCGGACGCGCCGGAAGTTGACACTGCCGGGCTTGACCGTCGAGGTCCTGCCGGGACCGCCTGCTGTCGCCGATGGCGCCGCAGGGGATGTGCCCTACGGCTCGCTGTTCCTGGCCAGCGAGCCCCGGCGGTTCCTGGAGAACCTGGGTCGGGGCCGCGGCTGGTCCGAGCGAGTGCTGCCACAGCAGGAAGTCGAAGTGCAACTCGACAAGATACTGGCCCTGCGCGCCGAGCGCAGGCTGAACGATCTGCGCGATGCATGTCGAACGCTGGCCGGATCGCTGGACATGACCACCGAGTTCGCGCGCCTGGACGGCATCGTCGGCGCGCTGCTGGGCACACACGCCGCGCGCAACCTTTCGGCGCGGCAGTCCCTGGCGCGCGCAGCCGGGCGACCCTACGACCCAGGCCGCCTCGACCTGTTCGACACGCTTTTCTCGACACTGAACCGCGAGATGTTTGCCGCCATCGCCGACCCGGCGCCCGCCGGCCTTGCGCGCGAGAACTTCGCCTTCTTCGAATCCTACTTCTCCAACTACATCGAAGGCACGACGTTCACCGTCGCCGAGGCTGAAAGCATCGTCTTCGACGGCCGGATCATCGAGAACCGCAGCGCCGACTCGCACGACATCCTCGGCACCTTCGCCGCGGCGACACGCTCGCCCTGGCGCGACCGACCGGCAGGCGATGCCGACGGGTTCCTGGCCTGGCTCAAGAGCGTGAACGCGCAGGTCATGCAGCAGCGGCCTGAGAAGCGGCCCGGCGAATGGAAGGACCAGGTCAACCAGGCGGGCTCGACGGTCTTTGTGTTGCCCGAGCTGGTGCCCGGCACCCTGCGTGAGGCCTTCGAGCGCATCTTGGCGCTGGTGGATCCCGTGGCACGCGCACTGATGACCATGTTTGTCGTCAGCGAGGTGCACCCCTTCATCGACGGCAACGGGCGCACCGCCCGACTGGCAATGAACTGCGTGCTCAGCGCCGCGGGCCTCACCCGCATCATCGTGCCGACCGTCTACCGCGAGGACTACCTGCTGCCGCTGAAGGCACTGAGCAACAACGCCGACGCGAGACCCTTCGTGGCCGCCATGAAACGCATCCAGTCCTGGTCGGCCGCGTTCGATTACGGCACGCCACGGGATCAACTCCGCGCCCACCTGGCCGCGTGCCATGCGTTCGAGGAGGACTTGACGAGTTACCGGTTGGTGTTCCCTGAGCGGCCTGGGTGACTTTCGCCCGCAGCGTATGCGAGCTACGGATCGAACAAGTGACCCGAACCCATGACCACGTTGATGCGCGCAGTGGTCGGGTTCGTGCCGCGCTAGCTGAAGGCATTGGCGCGCAAGCGGCGACGAAATGCCCGTCAGTGCATGGCTGCGCTGGCGGGCAGCACTCGCTTTCAGATGGCCACTACTCAGCCTCGCTGAGGATGTCAATGATGTCCTGTCGGTCGCCAAGCAGTCGAACGACATCCAGGTGATCTGCGGCCTCGAAGTAGAGCCACTGCATCGGAAAGCCCGCGACGCGCCAGGAGCGCAGGCCTGCGATCTCGCACAACTGTCCAAGGCGCGGCGAGCCCAGGCCGGGCATGCGCTGGATTGGTTCGAGGGCTTTGAGCGCCGCGTCGAACATCTGTTCGCCCAGAACCGCCCCACCCTCCTTTGCGTAGTGCCGCGCGCCTTCGACGAGGTCCTCCTCGGCCCGT
>JANNGJ010000426.1:0-2672 GCA_031403815.1 Burkholderiales bacterium
TCGAGCAGCAATTGTCGGCCGCGCGCGGCGACGCCACCAAGCGCCTGGCCGATGCCGAGCGCCTGGCGCAGCAAATGGTCGAAGAAGCCAAGACCCGCGCCAGCGAAGAAGGCGCCAAGATCGTGGCCGCAGCCCGAGCCGAGGCGGCGCAAGAGTCGATCAAGGCGCGCGAAACATTGCGCGACCAAGTCGCTGCGCTGGCCGTCAAGGGCGCCGAGCAGATCCTGCGCAAGGAAGTGAACCCTGCGGTTCATGCCGACTTGCTGGGTCGCTTGAAGGCCGAGCTCTGAAATGGCTGAGCTCGCCACCATCGCCAGGCCTTACGCCGAGGCGCTGTTCAAGGCCGGCGGCGATGCCGCTGCGGCCGAGCAGGTGAGTCGCCTGGCTGCGGTGGCCGGTGATGCGCAACTGCGTCAGCTCGCCGACAACCCCAAGGTCAGCGCGCGCCAGGTCTTCGAGCTGATGGCCGGAGTGGTGGGCACGCCGCTGTCGTCGTCGGTACAGAACCTGTTGCTGGCCATCCTCGACAACGGCCGCCTGGCCGCGTTGCCCGAGATCGCGTCACAGTTCCAAGCCCTCGTGATTGCCCGCTCCGGCGTGTCGGACGCGACGATCTACAGCGCTTTCGCAATCGATGCAGCAGCCCTGGCGGACGTGGTGCCGACACTCGAGAAGCGATTCGGCCGCCGCCTCAATGCGAGCGTGGTGGTGCAGCCCGAGCTGATTGGTGGCATCCGTGTGGTGGTCGGCGACGAGGTGCTCGACACCTCCGTCAAGGCCCGCCTCGAACAAATGAAGACGGCGCTCACCGCGTGAGCCAAGGGCCGCGAAGGCGGCCCCCGCCTGAGAAACACAGGAGATAGATATGCAACTCAATCCCGCAGAAATTTCCGAGCTGATCAAGAGCCGCATCGAGGGCCTGGTGGCCGCGTCGGACATCAAGAATCAGGGCACCGTGGTCTCGGTCACTGACGGCATCGTGCGCGTGCACGGGCTGTCGGAAGCCATGGCCGGCGAAATGCTCGAGTTCCCGGCCACGGCGGACGGTCAACCGACCTACGGCCTGGCCCTGAACCTGGAGCGCGACTCTGTTGGCGCTGTGATCCTGGGCCAGTACGAGCACATCTCGGAGGGCGACACCGTCAAATGCACCGGCCGCATTCTGGAAGTGCCCGTCGGCCCCGAGCTGATCGGCCGCGTGGTCAATGCGCTGGGCGCACCGATCGACGGCAAGGGCCCCATCAACGCCAAGATGACCGACGTGATCGAGAAGGTCGCCCCCGGCGTGATCGAACGCCAGTCGGTCAGCCAGCCGCTGCAGACGGGACTGAAGTCGATCGACTCCATGGTCCCGATCGGCCGTGGCCAGCGCGAGCTGATCATCGGTGACCGCCAGACCGGCAAGACGGCGGTGGCCATCGACACCATCATCAGCCAGAAGGGCCAGGGCGTCACCTGCGTCTATGTGGCCATCGGCCAGAAGGCCTCGTCGATCAAGAACGTGGTGCGCTCCCTCGAAGCTCATGGCGCGATGGACTACACCATCGTCGTCGCCGCCTCCGCCTCCGAATCGGCGGCGATGCAGTACGTGTCGCCCTACTCGGGCTGCACCATGGGCGAGTACTTCCGCGACCGTGGTGAAGACGCCCTGATCATCTATGACGACCTGTCCAAACAGGCAGTAGCCTATCGCCAGGTCTCTCTGCTGCTGCGCCGTCCGCCAGGCCGCGAGGCTTTCCCCGGCGACGTGTTCTATCTCCACAGCCGCCTGTTGGAGCGCGCCGCGCGCGTGAACGCCGCCTACGTCGAGAAGTTCACCAAGGGCGCGGTCAAGGGCAAGACGGGCTCGCTGACGGCGCTGCCCATCATCGAAACCCAGGCCGGCGACGTCTCGGCCTTCGTGCCGACCAACGTGATCTCGATCACCGACGGCCAGATCTTCCTCGAGACCTCGCTGTTCAACGCCGGCATCCGCCCCGCCATCAATGCCGGCATCTCGGTGTCGCGGGTCGGCAGCGCAGCGCAGACCAAGCTGGTGAAGAACCTGTCGGGCGGCATCCGCACCGACCTGGCGCAGTACCGCGAGCTGGCGGCGTTTGCCCAGTTCGCCTCCGACCTCGATGCCGCCACGCGCAAGCAGCTCGACCGTGGCGCCCGCGTCACCGAACTCTTGAAGCAGGCGCAGTACTCGCCGCTGCCGATCTCGCTGATGGCGGCCTCGTTGTTCGCCGTCAACAAGGGCTTCATGGACGACATCGAAGTCAAGCGCGTGCTGCCCTTCGAACACGGCCTGCACCAGCACTTGAAGTCCAGCCACGCCGCACTGCTGGCCAAGCTCGAAGCCGACAAGGCCATCGACAAGGTCGGCGAGGAAGAGCTGAACGGCGCCGTTGCCGCGTTCAAGAAATCTTTCGCGTGACATGAGCCACCCCCGTTGCGCCTTCGGCGCTCCCCCTCAAGGGGGCGCCGCCAGCAGACCGGCAAAGCCGGATCTGCGGCGGCCGCTCGAAAGCGACTGTGGCGTCTGCTTGACTGGAGTGCTGCATGGCAGTCGGTAAAGAAATTCGCGGCAAGATCAAATCGGTGGAGAACACCAAGAAGATCACCAAGGCCATGGAAATGGTTGCCGCCAGCAAGATGCGCAAGGCGCAGGAGCGCATGCGCGCGGCGCG
>JANNGJ010000427.1:0-4525 GCA_031403815.1 Burkholderiales bacterium
CGCGGCCGGCGCGGCCTCGGCGCCTTGTTCGGCCTGGGCTTGATGGCGGTGGGCTCGCTCGGCTGGGCGGCGGGGCGCCTGCTGCAGGCCGCCGTCAGCCGCCAACGCGAGTTCCTGGCCGACGCCTCCGCCGTGAAATACACGCGCGGGGTCGATGGCCTGGGCGGTGCCCTGCGCAAGGTGGCTGACCAGCAACTGAACGGCCGCGCCGGCCTGCAAAGCAGCCACGCCGCCAGCCTGGCCCACCTGCTGCTGGCGCATCGCGGCGCGGGCGCCGGCTGGCGTGCGCTGTGGCACACCCACCCGCCCCTGGCCGAGCGGCTGCACCGGCTCTACGGGCGCGAGGTGCTGCCGCTGGCGGCGGGCGTCGAGCCAGTGGATGCGGACGACATCGAGCCGGTGATGCAGCTGGCCGCGTCGGGCCTTGCGCGTGGCGGTGTGAGCGTCGGTGTGGGCGCGGGCGCAGGTCGCGCGGGCGTTGGCCCTGTCGCCAAGGGTCCCCACGCCGCCATGGCCGCTGCTGCCACCGTCGAACTGACTTCGGCCCCCGAGGCCGAACGCCATGACCCCCTGCAAGTCCCGACGTCGTTCGACGAGCGTGCGCGCGAGCTCGAAGCCCTGGCCCGCATCGAGCGCTGGCATGGGCCCGGCGAGTGGCAGGCCGCGATGCTGGCGCTGGCGCTCGACCCCGAGGCCGGTGACCCCGCAGCGGGCTGGGCGGCCTGGCGCATTGCCACCGCCGACTTGACGGTGGCGGCGGCGGTCGGGGCGGAGATGGCGGTGCTGGGCAGCGCTGCGCGGCGCCAGGTCTTTGCCAGCCTGGTTGAGCGTGCGCGCAGCGCCACGGCTGCGCAGCGCCGCGCCATGCACCACGCGTTGCAGCGGCGTTGGGCGCGTCTGCCACAACGCCCGGCGGCGCAGTGGCGCGCCCTCGCGCTGGCCCTGTTGCTCAGCGACGCGCAGCGCGCACCTGCCAGCGTCGGCTCGGCCGGCGCGTTGGCCCGGCACGCTGCAGCCGCGCATGCCGCCACCGCCTTGCTGGCGCAGGGGTTGGGGGTCAGCGCCGAAGCCAGCCTGGCCTGGCAGCAGCGCGCCGCGCAGGCACTGGAAGAATTCGGCGCCGCCGCGCCGCGCGGCCCGGCCTTGGGGCTGGCGCCAGCCTGGCAGCACCGGTTTCTGTACCCGGCCCTGCGCGTTCGCCACATCTCGCCGATGCAGCGGCCCTTGCTGCTGCGTGCCTGGTTGCAGGCGGCCGAGCGCAGCGGCCTGGCCCATCACCACAGCACGGGCGACGCCGTGCACCTGGCCTGCCTGCTGCTCGAGGTGCCGGTGCCCGCCGCGCTCCTGCTCAGCTCCTGAGTTTGTAGCCGCTGGCCAGCAGGCGCACGGCAATCGCCGCCACCACGCTAAAGCTGGTGCCCACCACCGCCAGGCTCAACCACGGCGAGACATCGCTGACGCCGAAGAAGCCGCGCCGAAAGCCGTCGATCATGTAGAAGAAGGGGTTGGCATGCGACAGGCCCTGCCAGAAACCGGGCAGAGACTTCACGGAATAGAACACGCCCGACAGAAAGGTCATGGGCATGATGAGAAAGTTCTGGAAGGCCGCCGTCTGGTCGAACTTCTCGGCCCACAGGCCGGCGATCAGGCCGAGCGAGCCGAGCATGCCCGCGCCGAGCACGGCAAAGATGACGATCCACCACGGCTCGACAAAGTACGCCGGCGCAAACCACACCGTGACCGCGAACACGCCTGCACCCACCACCAGCCCGCGCACCACGCTGGCGCCGACGTAGGCCACGAACCAGGCCCAGTGCGACAGCGGTGTGACCAGCAGGAACACCAGGTTGCCCGTGACCTTGCTCTGGATCAGCGAGCTGCTGCTGTTGGCGTAGGCGTTCTGCAGCACGCTCATCATCACCAGGCCGGGGATCAGGAAGCTGGTGTAGCCGATGCCCGGAAAGACTTGCACATGGTCTTCGAGCACGTGGCCGAAGATCAGCAGGTAAAGCACCGCCGTGAGCACTGGCGCAGCCACCGTCTGCACGCTGACTTTCCAGAAGCGCAGGATTTCCTTGTTGAACAGGGTGCGGGCGCCGGCCAGCCTCATGCCACGGTCTCGCGCTGCATGATCTCGAGGAACACGTCTTCCAGATCGGCGCGGCCGATCTCCAGGTCTTCCACCTTGACACCGCCCTGGCGCAACTGGCCCAGCAGGGTCTCGACTTCGACAGCGTCGTGCGCCGTGATCTGCACGCGTCGGCCCGTCACCCGCGCTGGCGCGGCCAATGCGGCTGGCAGCGCACTGTCGGTCTTGAAGCGCAGCATGGTGCTGGCCGTGCCGGCGAGCAGGTTGGCGGTGCGGTCGAGCGCCACCACGCGGCCCTGTTTCAACATCGCGATGCGCCCGCACAGGGCCTCGGCTTCTTCGAGGTAGTGCGTGGTCAACAGCACCGTGTGGCCCTGCTTGTTCAGGTTGGCAATGAAGCCCCACAGGGTCTGGCGCAACTCGACATCGACGCCCGCGGTGGGCTCGTCGAGCACGATCACCGGCGGCTTGTGCACCAGGGCCTGGGCCACCAGCACCCGGCGCTTCATGCCGCCCGAGAGCTGGCGCATGTTGACGCCGCCCTTGTCGGCCAGGCCCAGGCCGGCCAGCAGCTCGTCGATCCAGGGGCCGTTGTCGCGAATGCCGAAGTAGCCGCTCTGCAGCATCAGGCACTCGCGCACCGAGAAGAAGGGGTCGAACACCAGCTCTTGCGGCACCACGCCGATGGACCGGCGCGCCGCCGCGTAGTCGTTCACCACATCGTGGCCCATCACGCTGACACGCCCGCTGCTGGCGCGCGCCAGGCCCGCCAGCACCGAGATCAGCGTGGTCTTGCCAGCGCCGTTGGGCCCGAGCAAGCCGAAGAACTCGCCCTGCTCGATGTTGAAGCTCACGCCATCGAGCGCCCGCACAGGCACGGCGCCACGCGCACCGGCATAGGTCTTGGCAACCTGATCGAAGACAACGGCAACGGGCATGGCGCGCGATTGTAGGCAGCGTGCTTTCCCTACCCGGGCTCACCACCCGGGCTGACCCGTCTCGACCGGCGCCTGCGCATGGTGCAAGATGGCCCACCATGCCTGCTGCTGCCCCCAAGAAACCCCGCCGCACGGCCGAGCGCATTCTGGAAGTGACGCTCGACCTGTTCAACCGCTTCGGCGAGCCCAACGTGAGCACCACGGTGATCTCGGCCGAGCTCAAGATCAGCCCGGGCAACCTGTACTACCACTACCCGGCCAAAGACGAGCTGATCAACAGCCTGTTCACGCGCTACGAAACCGCACTGGACGAATTGCTGCGCGCCGCCGACGGCGTGCGCAACGTGGAAGACGCCTGGCTCTACTTCCACATGCTGTTCGAGTTGATCTGGCAGTACCGCTTCCTGTACCGCGACCTGAACGACCTGCTGAGCAAGAACCGCAAGCTGGAAACCCACTTCCAGTTCGTGCTGAAGAACAAAACGCGCGCCGTGCAGGCCGTGCTGGGCGGCCTGGCCCGCGGCAGCGGCATGAAGATCGACGCCCGCGAGGCCGAGCCCGTGGCCACGGCCATGGTGGTGGTGCTGACGTATTGGCTCAGCTTCGAGTACGTGCGCGACCCGCGCAAGGCGCTCGAGCCCGAGAGCGCCGGCGCAGCCCTGGCGCGCGGCGCCTACCATGTGCTGAGCCTGCTCATGCCTTACCTGACACCGGCTGAACGCGACCACCTGCACGGCCTGGTGTCACCCTACCGACAAAGCTGAACCGACCCACAACGAGGAGACACCCCGATGGCCAAATGGACCGCCTTCCCCTACCCGCTGTATGACATCGATGCCGCCAAACTGAAGAAGCAGTGGGCGCGCCTGCACGCCGGCGACGCCGAGCCTGCCCCGAAGGACGCCAAGGTGCTTGAGGCCTGGGCGCTGTTCCATGCCGGCGATTTTCAGAAGGCGTTTGACGCCGGGCTCAAGGCGGGCGGGGCCGGCGTTACCGTGGCCAACAAGGCGCAATCGATCTACGCCAACTACCTGGAGAAGAGCGAGAAGACCAAGCTGGCGATGTTTCAGGAGGTGATGGCGCGCGCCGAAGCCCAGGCCGCCGAGGAGCCCAAGAACCCGAGCGCGCACTACTGGTTGGCCTACGCCATCGGCCGCTACAGCCAGGGCATCAGCGTGGCCAAGGCGCTGTCGCAAGGCCTGGGCAGCAAGGTGAAGAACGCGCTGGAGACGACCATCAAGCTCGCACCCAAACACGCCGACGCCCACATTGCACTGGGCGCCTTCCACGCCGAGGTGATCGACAAGGTGGGCTCGCTGCTCGGCAAGACCCAGGGCGCGAACAAGGCCACCGGGCTGGCCATGTTTCAACAGGCGCTCAAGCTCACCCCCGCCAGCGCCATTGCCATGGTGGAGTACGCCAACGGGCTGGTGATGCTGGAAGGCGACAAGAAGATGAAGGACGCCGAGAAGCTGTACGCCGACGCCGCCGCCTGCAC
>JANNGJ010000428.1:0-3037 GCA_031403815.1 Burkholderiales bacterium
TCCTTGTTCCAGACCTGGTCGTTGATCATCTGCTGCACTGGTGCGCCGTCGATCGTCGCGAAGCGGTAGTCGGCGTACATCGTCGGCGAGTGGTTGCCCCACACCGCCAGCTTCTTGATGCTGGCCACTGGCTTGCCCGTCTTGGCGGCCACCTGGCTCAGTGCACGGTTGTGGTCCAGGCGAAGCATTGCTGTGAAGTTTTCGCGCGCCAGTCCGGGAGCGCTCTTCATGGCGATGTAGGCATTGGTATTGGCCGGGTTGCCGACCACCAGCACCTTGACATTGCGGCTGGCCACGGCGTCCAGAGCTTTGCCTTGGGCGGTGAAGATGGCGCCGTTGATCGAGAGCAGCTCGGCGCGCTCCATGCCGGCCTTGCGCGGCATCGAACCCACCAGCAACGCGTAGTCGGCGTCCTTGAACGCCGACATCGGGTCGCCATGCGCTTGCATACCGGCCAGCAGCGGGAAGGCGCAGTCTTCAAGTTCCATCATCACGCCCTTGAGGGCCTTCTGCGGGCCCTCGACCGGCACTTCGAGCAGTTGCAGGATGACGGGTTGATCCTTGCCGAGCATTTCGCCCGAGGCGATGCGAAACAGCAGGGCGTATCCGATCTGGCCGGCGGCGCCGGTGACGGCAACGCGAACGGGCTTCTTGCTCATGACGTGATCTCCGAACAGAGGGTGAGGGCAATACGAAAGTGTAGGCCACCGAGGGCGTGAAAGCCTGGTCTTCTATAAGACAGCGGACTGTGGTCGAATCGCCCGATGGCCGCCTTTCCAGACGCCCCGCTCTTCTCCCCCCTGTACCGGCAGATCGCCAACCTGCTGACGCGCAGCCTGCAGGCCAGCGAATGGAAGCCGGGCGAGGCGATCCCGAGCGAGATCGACCTGGCCGCGCGCTACAAGGTCAGCCAGGGCACCGTGCGCAAGGCCATTGACGACCTGGCCGCCAGCAACCTGTTGGTGCGGCGCCAGGGCAAGGGCACTTTTGTGGCCACCCACGCCGAGGAGCAGACCCAGTTCCGTTTTCTGCGCCTGGCGCCCGACAGCGCCCCCGGCGCGCCCACGGCCGGCGAGCGCGAGCCGCTGTCCCGGCGCTTTCTCGACTGTGGCCGCCAGCGCCCGCCGGCCGAGGTGGCGCGCGCCATCGGCCTGCACAGTGGTGAGGCCGCCCTGCGCTTGCGCCGGCTGCTCTACTTTCGCGGCCAACCCGTGGTGCTGGACGACATCTGGCTCCCCGCCGCCCTCTTCAAGGGCTTGACCTCGGCCCGCCTGTCGGCCTACCAGGGGCCCCTGTACGGCCTGTTCGAGGCCGAGTTTGGCGTGCGCATGGTGCGCGCCGAGGAGCAGATCCGGGCCGTCGCGGCCGACGGCGAAGCCGCCGGTCTGCTCGGGCTGGCGCCGGGCGCGCCCTTGCTGTCGGTCGAGCGGGTGGCCTACACCTACGACGACCGCCCGGTGGAACTGCGCCGCGGCCTGTACGACACCCGCCACCACCACTACCGCAACGGGCTGGGCTGAGGCCGGCGCAGTTCGTCGGCGCAAAGCCGCCGTCTGTCGCATCACGGTCAACGGGATGCAAGGCGACCCCTACACTGCGCCGGCTCCAAAAGAGCGGGTGACACACAAGGACAAGCAATGCGCAAGACAGTCTGGTGGGTGGGGGGCGCCATGGTGCTGGTGCTGGCCGGCGTGGCGGCCGTGGTGGTGGCCAAGTCGGGCAAGGCCGGCGACGGTGCTGACGCCAACAAGGACAAGGACGGCAAGCCCATCGTGACCCTGGAGTTCGCGCCACGCGAAGTCGTGGCGCCGCTGCTGACCTCGATGCGCACGGTGATCGAATTTTCTGGGCCGCTGGTGGCGCCGCAAACCGCGGTCGTGCGCGCCAAGGCCGCCGGCACCCTGCTGACGCTGACGGTGGCTGAAGGCAGCCGGGTGCGTGCGGGTCAGGTGCTGGGCACGATCGACAGCGCCGACATCGGCAGCCGCCTGGCCGAGCGCAGCGCCATGCTGGAATCGGCCCGCGCCACCCTGGCCCAGGCAGAGCGCACCCAGGCCAGCAACCAGCGCTTGGCCGACCAGCAATTCATCTCGCCGATTGCACTCGAAACCTCGAAGTCAGCGCTCGACGCTGCCCGCGCCCAGGCGCGTGCGGCGCAGGCCCAGGTCGATACCGTGCGGGTGGCCTCGCGCGACAACCAGATCCTGGCGCCGATTGCGGGTGTGGTTGCCAAGCGCCATGTCGTGGCCGGCGAAAAGCTCAGCCCGGAGCAGCAGGTCCTGACCATCGTTGACCTGGCGCGGCTGGAGCTGGCGGGCATGGTCGGCACGCACGAAGTGGCGCAGCTCGCGCCTGGCATGGAGGTGCAAGTGGCCGTCGAGGGCGTGGCCGACAAGGTGGTCGGCAAGCTGGCGCGGATTGCACCCGCCGCCGAGCCGGGCACGCGTTCGATCGGCGTCGCGATCGAGCTGGCCAACCCGAAAGAAGCGCTGCGCGGTGGCCAGTACGCCGTGGCCAAGGTCGACTTGGCCGACCCGACGCAACGTCTGACCCTGCCGCTCAGCGCCGTCGGCACCGCCGCCGGGCAAGACCATGTGTGGGTGATCGAGGCTGGCGTATTGGCGCGGCGCGCCATCACTCTGGGCCGGCGCGACGCGCGCGAGGGCCGTGTCGAGGTGCTGCAGGGCGTGAGCCCGGCCGGCCAGGTGCTGGCGGCGCGCTTTGACAACCTGCGCGAAGGGGCCAAGGCTGTGGTCGTGGCCAGCAAGTCGGCCGCGGTGGCCTCGGCCGCCGCATCCACACCGCAGATCAAGTAAAGGCCAGGACCCATCATGTGGATCACCCGCATTTCGATCCAGAACCCGGTCTTCGCCGTGATGGTGATGGTGGCGCTTTGCGTGCTGGGCGTCTTTTCCTACAGCAAGCTCGGCGTCGAGCAGATGCCCGACATCAGCCCGCCCGGCATCTGGATGGAAGTGGCCTACCCCGGCGCCTCCCCCGAGGCGGTGGAGCGCGAGGTCATCAAGCCGATGGAAGA
>JANNGJ010000429.1:0-2558 GCA_031403815.1 Burkholderiales bacterium
ACCGCCATCTCGCGCCCGAGGTCGCGCGGTCCGCCCTGGTTGGCCTCGCGCATGGTCGGCATCGAGGCACGCAGCAGCGCGATCAGGTTCTTCTGCATCGTGCTGGCGCGCGGTGGGTCGGTCTCGATCAGGTGGTCGATCGAGGCCAGGGTGTTGAACAAGAAGTGAGGCTCCACCTGTGCCTGCATGGCTGCCATGCGCGCTTCGACCACCTGGCGCTTCAACTGCTCGCTCTCGGCTACTTCGGTGGCCTGCGCCGCCTGCACCTGGGCCTTCAACTGGCCCTTGTAGCTGATCTTCATGATCATCGAGGCGAAGATCCAAAAGAAGGCCAGCTCGGGCAGCGCCTCACCAAACTTGGTGTGACGCACCACGGTACGCGTCTCGCCGGCCCCGCCACTGAGCTCGGCCATGGCTTGCTCGGCATCCTGGCGCGCCTGTTCGGCGTCGCGCCGGGCTTCGTCGGCACCAGCCTTGGCCTCTTCCACGGCTTGCTCGATCTCGCGCTTGGCCTGGTCGATAGCCTCGCGCACCGGGCCACTGCTGCCCTGCGGAATGACGATGCGGATGGCACTCTTGTCGAGTGAGGCTTTCGCTTCCTGCGCCTTTTCGACGGCGCGCTCGGCGGCCTGCGCCGCCGACGCAGCAGCATGGGCCGCCGAGGCCGCCGCCGGTGGCGTGCCCGGCCCAATACGAATGCCGTGCGCGCCAATCGAAATTTCGATGTCGCCGCTGCCGTCCTTGTCTTTGGCCCCCTCGATCTTGATGGTCTGAGAGCCGGGCGCCTTGCCATCGGCGCCCGCCGCCGCCGAGCCCGTGGCGGGCGGCTTGGGCGGCCTTGGCGCCACCACCACCCGCGGCCCCTGGACATCGATCGTCTCCGAGGTCGTCCAACTGAAGGGCGGCAGGTTCTGCAACACCGCCGAACACAGCAGCAGCAGCAAAGCGAGCAGAAAGAAGCGCTTCCAACTGATCGATACCAGCCAGGTGCCGTAGGCGTGAAAGGCCCGCACCACAGGTGCGAAGCGAGCGGACCAGGTGACGGCGGACGTCGTGGCTTGGGTCATGGGGTGCTTGTGCTGGCCCCGTAGGGTGGGCCGATAGACGCCAATGTAGCCAGGACCGCGCGCGCCCGCCCCGGCCAAGCGACCTGCGCCCCGGACGGCGCGACAGGCTGCAGCGATTTGTGACGAAACGCTGTGCGCTGGCGCACGCGCGGGGCTCGGCGCGCGTCGGTCAGGCCAGCAGGCTGGCGGTAGCGGCCATGGCAACGACTGCCAGGGCCGCCGCCAGTGCCAGGCGCCACCAGGGTGAACTGGCTGCGTCGGGGTTCGCGCGGTCCCAGTGCGAGTTCGCCTCCAGGGTGGACTCTTTGGGTGTCAGCGTGTCGGTTGGGCGCACGGTGGGGGTTTTGGCATGGCCTTGAGTGGGGCTGCCACGACTATCGAGACTGGCGGCGCTGCCGTCACTCCCTCTTAAGGGGGAATCGACGAGCGCGTGGCTTCAGGCGTTGTGGACCACGCCGTCGCGCACGGCCAGCGCGCCATGCGCTGCAAGTTCGCTCACCAGCTGCCCGCCCCACACGGCGGGCGACCCCGCAGGCTGGCCCAATCGCCCCCACACCAGACGCGCAATGGGTGTGGTGTCGAACCACGCGTGCAGCTCGGCCAGCGGCTGGCTGCCGACTTCGAGCAGGTGGTACTTGGCCAGGGCCTTGATGCCATGCCGCGCATGGCGCGTCGGCTCGGCGCGAAAGGCCGCCAGCCGCGAGCGTGCTCGTTGCAGAGCGCCGCCGACGTCTTCGAAGGGCGCGCCGTGACCCGGAATGACCCAGCGCGGCGCAAGCGTTTCGATCAGCGTGAGCGTGGCCGCCACGTCGTCGAAGGCCGCGACGCCGTCGAGCTCGGGGAAGACCACGCCAAAGCCGTTCTGCCACAGCGCGTCCGCCGACGCCAGCACGCCGTGCTGCGCGTCGAACAAGATCAGCGAGTGGGTATCGTGACCTGGGGCCGCATGGGCTTGCCAGGTGCGTGCGCCAACGCTGAAGGACTCGCCAGGGCGCAGCAGGGCGTCGGCCTCAAAGCGCTCACAGCGCTGGGCGGTGAGGCGGTAGGTGAGGCGCTCTTCGTCCCACTGCGCCACTGCGTCGGCATCGCCGGGAGGAATCACGATGCGCGCACCGAAGGCCCGCGCCAGCGTAGCGTTGCCGCCGCAGTGGTCGGAGTGCAGGTGGGTGTTGACGATGCGCGCCAGCGTCTGCCCGGGCCGCAGCGCCTGGCGCACCAAGGCCAGGGTCTGCTCGGCGTGGGCGACATGGCCGGTGTCGATCAGGGTCGCGTCTTCCCCGTCTGCGCCATGCAGCAAGAGGTTGTTCGACGACAGCCAGCCGCGCTCGAAGACCGTCAGGCCGCCGAGCGCGGGAGGGGTCACTTGTAGAGCAGGTTCGGCAGCCACATGCCGATGGCCGGGAAGGTGTAAAGCAGGGCAAGGGCCAGCACCTGGATGCCCATGAACGGCATCATCCCAGCGAAGATCTGGTTCAGCGTCACGTGCTTCGG
>JANNGJ010000430.1:0-5558 GCA_031403815.1 Burkholderiales bacterium
CTGGGCAACTACCGCGGCACCGAGTACATCGGCAAGCTGGGCATCGAGCAGAGCTATGAGAGCGAACTGCACGGCACGACCGGCTTCGAAGAGGTGGAGACCAGCGCCAATGGGCGCGCGGTGCGGCGCCTGAAGAACCAGCCGGCGACGCCGGGCAACACGGTCTCGCTGTCGATCGACATCAAGCTGCAAGCCCTGGTCGAGCAGATGTTCGGCGAGCGGCGCGGTGCGCTGGTGGCGCTCGACCCACGCACCGGCGAAGTCCTGGCCTTCGTCTCCAAGCCGACCTTCGACCCGAATCTGTTCGTCGATGGCATCGACGTCGACAACTGGCGTGAACTCAATGAGAGCCTGGACAAGCCGCTGCTGAACCGGGCTTTGCGTGGCACCTACCCGCCGGGCTCCACCTTCAAGCCCTTCATGGCCATGGCCGCGCTGAACAGTGGCAAGCGCAGCGCCAGCACCGTGATCAACGACGGCGGCAGCTTCCAGTTCGGCAACCACACCTTCCGCAGCCACGGTGACCACGGGCTGGGGCCGGTGGACATGGCGCGGTCGATCATCAAGTCGAGCAACGTCTACTACTACTCGCTGGCCAACGAGATGGGCGTGGACTTGATGCTCGAGCAGTTGTCACCCTTCTTGTTCGGCACGAAAACCGGCATTGATGTGGACGGCGAGGTGACCGGCTTGTTGCCCTCGACCGAATGGAAGCGCCGCTACTACAAGAAGCCCGAGCAACAGCGCTGGTACGCCGGCGAGACCATCTCGCTCGGCATCGGCCAGGGCTACAACAACTTCACCACGCTGCAATTGGCCAGTGCGACGGCGACCCTGGTCTCGGGCGGCCAGCGCTTTGCGCCGCGTCTGGCGCGCGAGATTGAAAACGTGGTCAGCCGCGAGAAGACCCGCATCGCCGGCCAGGCCCTGCCGGCCCTGCCCTTCAATCCTGAGCATGTCGCGCTGATCAACCGTGCGCTGTACGGCGTAACGCAGGAAGGCACCTCCGTGCGCTCCTTTGCCGGTGCGCCCTACAAGAGCGGTGGCAAGACCGGTACGGCCCAGGCGGTCGGCATCAAGGCCAACGAAAAGTACAACGCATCACGTCTGGACGAGTATCAGCGTGACCACTCGCTCTACATTGCCTTTGCCCCCGTCGAGGCCCCGACCATCGCCCTGGCCGTGGTGGTCGAGAACGCCGGTTTCGGCTCCGAGGCCGCGGCGCCGATCACGCGGCGGGTGTTCGACTACTGGCTCTCAGGCCTGTGGCCGAGCGACCAGGACATGGCCGCCACGCGGATCGGCAAGTCGGGCGCGCCGATGGGCGTACAGCGCCGGGCGGCCGAGATCATGCTGCCGGGCATGGGCAGCAACCTGCCGGCGATGGCCGAAGCGCCGCGCAGCCAGGCCGTGGCCGTGGTCAGCAAGTGAGCCGATGAGCCAATGAGCGCCGTCTTCGAGCAACCTACGCTGTGGCGGCGCTGGCGCCCGGTGCTGTTCGGCTTTGATGGTGCGCTCTCGCTCGCCATCGGCGTGCTCGCGGCCTTCGGCTTGCTGACCATGTACTCGGCCGGCTTCGATCACGGCACCCGCTTCGTCGACCATGGCCGCAACATGCTGATTGCGCTGGCGCTGCTGTTCCTGGTGTCGCAGGTCCCACCGCATCGGCTGATGACCCTGGCCGTGCCGCTCTACATGGCCGGCGTGGCGCTGCTGGTGGCCACTGCCCTGTTCGGCATCAGCAAGAAGGGTGCAACGCGTTGGCTCAATGTCGGCATGGTGATCCAGCCCAGCGAGCTGATGAAGCTGGCGATGCCGCTGATGATGGCCTGGTGGTTCCAGAAGTGCGAGGGCCGCTTGTCCGCCGCGGCCTGGGTGGTTGCTGCTTTGATCCTGCTGGTGCCGGTTGCCCTGGTGGTCAAGCAACCCGACCTCGGCACCGCGATCCTGATCTTTTCGGCGGGCGTCTATGTCAGCTTTTTTGCCGGCTTGTCGTGGCGCTTGATCGTGCCGGTTGTGGCGCTGTGCGCCGCCGGCATCGTGGCCCTGGTGGTGTCAGAGCCGACCATCTGCCAGCCGGGTGTTGACTGGCCCTTGCTCAAGGCCTACCAGCAGCACCGCGTCTGCACCCTGCTGGACCCTGGCAAGGACCCGCTGGGCAAGGGCTTTCACATCATCCAGGGCATGATCGCCATCGGCTCCGGGGGCCTCACCGGCAAGGGCTTCATGCAGGGCACCCAGACGCACCTGGAATTCATCCCCGAGCGCACCACCGATTTCATCTTCGCCGCTTTCGCCGAAGAATTCGGTCTGGCCGGCACGCTCGGCCTGCTGCTGGCCTTCACCTTCCTGATATTTCGTGGCCTGATGATCGCGGCCGAAGCGCCCACGCTGTTCTCGCGCCTCTTGGCCGGCGCGATCACGCTGTCCTTCTTCACCTACGCCTTCGTCAACATGGGCATGGTCAGTGGCATCCTGCCTGTCGTCGGCGTCCCGCTGCCCTTCGTCAGCTACGGCGGCACCGCCATGGTCACGCTGGGCGTGGCGCTCGGCATCCTGATGTCGATCGCCAAGAGCCGGCGCCTGATGCAGAGCTGAGCCTCAGCCCGGGTCAGCGGCAACCGGGGCCGGCTGCACTGCAAAGCGCACGGTGATGCGCGCGCCCGGCATCTGGCTGCGCTGGTGGGTCGGCTCGATGCTGACGCTGGCCGCGTGCCGTGCTGCGATCTCGCGCACGATGGCCAGGCCCAGGCCCGAGCCATCGACCTCGGTGCCGAGCGCGCGGTAAAAGGGCTGGAACACCAACTCACGCTCGGCCTCGGCGATGCCTGGCCCGTTGTCTTCGACCTGCAGCACCAGCACCTGGCCGAAGGGGTCGGCAAGCAGGCGCACCGTGACCGTACCGCCACGTGGCGTGTAGTGCAGGGCGTTGTCCACCAGGTTGCGGATCAATTCGCGCACCAGCACCGGCTGGCCGGTCAGACGCAGCGCGCTGGCGGCGGCGCGCTCGGGGCCTTCGTAGCCGAGGTCGATGCCCGCCTCCAGCGCGCGCGGCACGAAGTCATGCACGGTTTCAGTGGCCAGCGCGGCGAGGTTGAAGCTTGTGGCGCGGCGGGCCTGCTCCTTGTCTTCGGCGCGTGCCATCGACAGCAACTGATTGACCATGTGCGCCGCACGTTGCGACGAGCGCGCAATCTGTTGCAGCGAGCGCTTGATCGATTTGGCATCGCCCCCGGCATCAACCTCGCGCTGCGCCAGCTCAGCTTGCGTGCGCAGGCCCGCCAGCGGCGTCTTCAACTGGTGCGCGGCATCGGCCAGAAAGTGCTTCTGCGCGGCGATCGAGCGGTCGAGTCGGGTCAGCAGGTCGTTGATCGCCGCCACCAGCGGGCTGACCTCTTCGGGGGCCAGACGCTCGTCGAGCGGCGACAAGTCGTCACTGGCGCGCTGGCGGATGCGCCGCTGCAACTCGTTCAGCGGCCGAAAGCCGCGCAGCAGAGCGAACCAGACCAGCAGCACGGCCAGCGGCAGGATCGCGAACTGGCTGAGCATCACGCCGCGGGCAATCTCCGTGGTGAGCTGGGCGCGTTTCTCCAGCGTCTCTGCAACTTGCACCAACGGCAACTCGACGTTGCCGACGCCGCCCGTGGCAGCCAACCAGAGATAGGCCACGCGCACCGGCTGGCCCTCGACCTCGTCATCGCGAAAGCGCAACTCGCCGCTGGGCGCCGGTGCTTCGTCAGGCACTGGCAGGTTACGGTCGCCGGCCACCCACTCGCCGCGCGCGCCCAGCACCTGGAAGAACACCGTGTCCGACGGGTCGCTGCGCAAGATCGACGCCGAGGCTTCGTTCAGGCTGACGCGCACCTCGCTGCGCTGGCGCGGCGCGGGCGCGGCCACGGGCAAGGCCACCACCGTGACCCGTTGCGACAGGGTGCGCGCCAACTCGCCCAGCTCACGGTCGAAGGGCCGGTTGGCGATGCCCTGGGCCACCACCCAGATGATCAGCACCGACAGCGGCCACAGCAACAGCAGCGGCACCAGCATCCAGTCGAGGATGTCGCCGAACAGCGAGCGCTGGCTGCGGGGCCCCGGCTCGGCCCCACCCTCGATCACGCGACCCCAGGCCAGCGCAGGGCCGCTCCCAAGCGGCCTGAGCTCCCCACGGGGGGCGCGAGCGCAGCGAGCTTGGGGCTGTCATTCATGCAGGGATCTTCTCCAGGCAATAGCCGAGGCCGCGCACGGTGGCAATGCGAATCGAGCCCTGCTCGATCTTCTTGCGCAAGCGATGCACGTAGACCTCGATGGCGTTGTTGCTGACTTCCTCGCCCCACTCACACAGGCGCTCGACCAGCTGGTCCTTGCTGACCAGGCGCCCGGCGCGCTGAAGCAGCACCTCCAGCAGCGAGAGTTCGCGTGCCGACAGCTCGATCATCTGGTCATTGATGTAGCATACGCGGCCGGTGGCGTCGAAGCTGAGGGGGCCGTGCTTGAGGATCGTGCTGGCCGTACCCAGGCCGCGGCGCGTGAGGGCGCGCACGCGGGCCTCAAG
Organism: Burkholderiales bacterium; assembly: GCA_031403815.1. GTDB lineage: Bacteria > Pseudomonadota > Gammaproteobacteria > Burkholderiales > Burkholderiaceae_C > CADEEN01. Next base: position 4,550 of record JANNGJ010000430.1, read on the forward strand.
CTCCTGCAGGGAAAAGGGCTTGGCCATGTAATCGTCAGCGCCCAGGTCCAGGCCTTTCACGCGCTGCTCGACGCTGTCGGCCGCGGTCAGGATCAGCACCGGCACTGCCGAGCCGCGCGCGCGCAACTTGCGCAGCACCTCCAGGCCATGCAGCTTGGGCAGGCCGAGGTCGAGGATCACGACATCGAACTCGTGCGAGGCCAGCGCCGCGTCGGCCTCGTTGCCGCTGGCGACATGATCGGCGGCAAAACCCGCTGCGCGCAGGGCGCGCAAGAGACCGTCAGCCAGGACCTGGTCGTCTTCTGCGATTAGCACACGCATGGCGCTTGTCTCCTTCGCTGCGCCGTGGCGGCGTCTTCCAAGTTGATTCTAGGGAGACGCTGGCAGCGCAACTTGACGGCGAACAACAACTGTACGAATATCCAGTTGTCGCGCATAATCCCGCCCTAACCCGCCAGAGCCTGCTCAATCGCCCACCCCACTCACCGGAGACCCGCATGGACGCCCCTGTCAAAGCCCTCAACACCGAAAAAGCCAAGGCCTTGCAGGCTGCGCTGCAGCAGATCGAAAAGCAGTTCGGCAAGGGCTCGATCATGCGCCTGGGCGAAGGCGAGGTCATCGAGGATATCCAGGTGGTTTCCACCGGCTCGCTCGGTCTGGACATCGCGCTGGGCGTCGGTGGCCTGCCGCGCGGCCGGGTGGTCGAGATCTACGGCCCCGAGTCGAGCGGCAAGACCACGCTGACGCTGCAGGTCATCGCCGAGATGCAAAAAGTGGCCGGCACCTGCGCCTTCATTGATGCCGAGCACGCCCTGGACATCCAGTACGCGCAAAAACTTGGCGTCAACCTGCAAGAGCTGCTCATCAGCCAGCCCGACACCGGCGAGCAGGCCCTTGAAATCGTCGACGCCCTGGTGCGCTCGGGCTCGATCGACCTGATCGTGGTCGACTCGGTGGCGGCGCTCACGCCCAAGGCCGAGCTCGAAGGCGAAATGGGCGACAGCCTGCC
>JANNGJ010000431.1:0-6354 GCA_031403815.1 Burkholderiales bacterium
GTCCTTTCAGTCCTTGAATCCGGGAGACAGGCGTTGCGCACGACGCAGCAGGGCTGGCCACTCGGCGTCGCCCTCCCACGCACTGCCGTCGCCGACCATTTGGCGGTAGGTGTGTGCGGCTATCGCGTCGTTGACCGGCTTCACGCCGGCGTTGCTTGTCGATGTTGCCTGCAACTGCGCCTGCGCCGCGCGCTCGAGCAAGTACATCAGCATGAAGGCTTCGGCCACGTTGCGGCCGACCGTCAGGGTGCCGTGATGGGCCAGGATCAGTCCATCAAGCGTGCCCAGATTGGCGACCAGGCGCTGCTGTTCTTCAGCACCCAGCGCCAAGCCCTCATAGGCGTGGTGGCCGAGGCGGCCGTGCAGGCGCATGGCCCACTGCGATGTCGGCAGCAGGCCTTCGGGCCGCATCGACAGGGCCACGCCCCAGGGTGCATGCAGGTGGATCACGCACTCGATTTCCGGGCGCGCGGCATGCACTGCGCCGTGAATGGTGAAGCCGGTCGGGTTGACGGCGCGGCCCGAACCGTCCACCACCTCGCCTCGCAGGTTGACCTTGACCAGGTTGGAGGCGCAGACCTCGTCGAAGCCAAGACCGAACTCATTGATGAGGTAGACCCCGGGCTCACCTGGCACCGTGGCTGACAGGTGGGTGTAGACGGTGTCGTCCCAGCCGGCCAACGCGGCCAGGCGGTAGGCGGCAGCGAGGTCGATGCGAACCGCTTGCTCGCTGCGGGGCGCGCAGACCAGCGCTGCGTGACCCGCGGCGCTCACATCAGTCATGGCACGCGCGGCACGGGCCCGGAGGCGCCGGCCTCGAACCAGCGCTTGATCATGGCGCGCTCGTCGTCGCTGATTTGGGTCGCGTTGTTCATCGGCATCAACTTGAGCACCACCGACTGCTGGTAGATGGCTTGCGCTTGCTGCTGAATGAGTGCCGGGGTGTGCAGCGCGACGTTCTTGCTTTGCAGTTGCGCGTTGTGGCACATCACGCAGCGCTGCTCAATCACGGCATTGACCGCGGCAAAGTTCACCGGCTGCGTTGCTGCCGCCAGCGCCTGCGCACTCGGCGGCGGCGGCGCCAGCCAGATCGCCAGGCCGAGCAGCAGCATGGTGCCGACGATGGCCTGCTCCCAGGGCACGCGCTTGCCTTGCACCAGGGCCTTGTGGCGGGCCACGAAGCTGTGCCGAATCAGCGCGCCGGCCAGCATCAGCAGCACCAGCACCAGCCAGTTGTGCGGGCCCTGGTAGAGCCAGCCGTAGTGGTTGGACATCATTGCCACCAGCACCGGCAGGGTGAAGTAGGTGTTGTGCACGCTGCGCTGCTTGGCGCGCCAGCCGAGGATGGGGTCGACCGGCTGGCCCGCCTTGAGCTGGGCCACGACCTTGCGCTGGCCGGGGATGATCCAGACGAAGACATTCGCGCTCATCGCCGTGGCCAGCATGGCGCCGACCAGCAAAAAGGCGGCACGCCCGGCGAAGAGTTGGCAGGCCAGCCAGGAGGCGAAGACGACGAAGGCCAGCACGCCGGCAGCGACGATCAGGTCGCCGTGCTTCTTCTGGCCAAAGGCACGGCAGATGACGTCGTACACGAACCAGCACGCCACCAGGAAGCCGAGCGAGGCCGCGATCGCCGCGCCGGCCGACCAGTCGTAGACGCTCTTGTCGACCAGGAAGGTGCTGGCGTTGAACAGGTAGAGCACCGTGAACAAGGCAAAGCCGGTCAGCCAGGTGCTGTAGCTCTCCCAGTAGAACCAGTGCAGGTGCTCGGGCATCTTCTGCGGCGCCAGCAGGTACTTCTGCGGGTGATAGAAGCCGCCCCCGTGCACGGCCCACAACTCGCCGCTCACGCCCTTTTCCTGCAGCGCCGGGTCCAGCGGTGGTGTGAGGCTGTTGTCGAGGAAGACGAAGTAGAAGGACGAGCCGATCCAGGCGATGGCAACAATCACGTGCGCCCAGCGCAGCAGCAGGTTGGCCCAATCGAGCAGGTAGGCGTCCATCGCGTCCTCAGGGGGTGGCAAAGTTCAGCGCGTTGGCGCCGGCAAAGTGTATACACTTTGCCATTGGCTGACCAGACTGACTCGCTCCACAACCCCGCCCAGCCCATGCCCCGCAGCCGCGCCAGCCTTCAGGTGATTGCGTCAGCGCCGACGCCGGCGCCGCTCGCGCCGCGCCGGGCGCGGCGCGCTGCCGCCCCGCAACGGGCGACCGCAGGCGCCACGCAACGCATTGCCGAGGCCATCACCAGCGCCATTGTCGAGCGTCGCCTGGTGCCCGGCACCAAGCTGGCCGAGCAGAAAATCGCCGACATCTTCCAGGTCTCGCGCACCCTCGTGCGCCAGGCCCTGAACCAGCTCAGCCGCGACCGCCTCGTCACCCTCGAGCCGGCGCGGGGCGCCTTCGTGGCCATGCCCAGTGTGGAAGAAGCGCGTCAGGTGTTCGAGGTTCGCGCCATGCTCGAGACGGCTCTGGTGCGTCACCTGGCCGTGCGCATCACGGACGCGCAAGTGGCGCAGCTGCGCTCGCATTTGCGCGACGAGCGGGAGGCGATTGCGCGCACCGATGTGTCGGGCCGCACGCGGCTGTTGGCCGACTTTCATGTGGTGCTCGCGCGCCTGCTCGGCAACGAAGTGCTGGCGCAGTTGTTGGCCGACCTGCTCAGCCGCTCGTCGCTGATCTCGCTCATGTACCAGTCGGCGCACTCGGCCGAGCACTCTCAGCGAGAGCATGTGCAGATCGTCGAGGCCCTGGCCAAGCGCGACGCGCGCGCCGCGGTGCGCTTGATGGCGCAGCACCTGGCCAGCGTCGAGCAGAACCTGCAGCTTGACCCGCACACCCCGGATCTGCTGGCGGCGCTGCGGCCGGCACCCTGACCAGACCGTGAGCCGACCATGAGCGACAGCGTGACCCCCGCCGACAGCGCCTACCCGCGCGACCTCAAAGGCTACGGCGGCAACCCGCCGCATGCACGCTGGCCGGGCGGCGCGCGCATTGCCGTGCAGTTTGTACTGAACTATGAAGAGGGCGCGGAAAACAGCGTCTTGCATGGTGATCCGACCTCGGAGACTTTTCTGTCCGAGATCGTCGGCGCGCAGGCCTTCGAGGCCCGCCACATGTCGATGGAGTCGATGTACGAGTACGGCTCGCGGGCGGGGGTCTGGCGCCTGCTGCGCGAGTTCGACCAGCGTGGCCTGCCGCTCACCGTGTTCGGGGTGGCGATGGCTCTGCAGCGCAACCCCGAGGTGGTGCAAGCCTTCCTGGATCGTGGCGACGAGATTGCCTGTCACGGCTGGCGCTGGATCCACCACCAGCACATGAGCGAGACGCGTGAGCGCCGCCACATCGCCCTCGCCACCCAGATCGTGCGCGACCTGACAGGTGGCCAGTGGCCGCTGGGTTGGTACACCGGACGCGACAGCCCGAACACCAAGCGCCTCGTCGCCGACCAGGGCGGCTATGTCTATGACAGCGACTACTACGGCGACGATCTGCCGTTCTGGATGCCTGTGACCCAGAGCGACGGCAAGGTCTTGCAGCGCCTCATCCTGCCCTATACGCTGGACACCAACGACATGCGCTTCGCTTCCATGCAAGGCTTCAACACCGGTGACCATTTCTACACCTACCTGAAGGACGCCTTCGACGTGCTTTACGCCGAGGGCGACCCGGCCGGGCAGGATCGGCCCAAGATGTTGAGCATCGGCATGCACTGCCGGCTGCTCGGGCGGCCCGGGCGGTTCAGGGGCCTTCAGCGCTTCCTGGATCACGTCGCGCAGCACCCACATGTCTGGATCCCGCGGCGCATTGACATTGCGCGTCACTGGCAACACACGCATCCCTGTGTCGCTTCCACCCCCTGACGTCGAACCACTGCCATGCCCCTGACCCTGGACCAGATCAACGCCGCCACGCCCAGCGAGCTTGCCGCGCTGCTCGAAGGCACCTACGAGCACTCACCCTGGATCGCCGCGCAGGCCATGTCGGGGCGGCCCTTCGCCACCCTGTCCCAGCTCAAGCTCGCCTTGGTCGAAGTCGTGCGCCTGGCCAGTCGCGAGGCCCAGATCGAGCTCATCCGTGCCCACCCTGAGCTGGCCGGCAAGGCCATGGTCAGCAAGACACTGACCGCAGAGTCGACCCACGAGCAAGGCAAGGCCGGCCTGACCGATTGCACGTCGGCCGAGTTCGCCCGGATCCAGCAGCTCAATGCCGACTACAACGCCAAGTTCGGCTTTCCCTTCATCCTGGCCGTACGCGGTCCGCGCGGCACGGGCCTGAGCAAGGCCGAGATCATCGCCACGTTCGCGCGTCGGCTCGACCATCACCCTGACCACGAGCTCGCCGAGTGCCTGCGCAACATCCACCGCATCGCCGAGCTGCGCCTGGACGACAAATTCGGCCATGTGCCTGTGCTGGGCAACCAGGTCTGGGATTGGTCCGAGCAGCTCGCCGTGCACAGCGACCCCGGCTATGCCGAACGCGGTGAACTCACTGTCACCTACCTGACCGACGCCCACCGGGCCTGTGCAGCGCAGCTGGCGCAGTGGATGCGCATCGACTGTGGCTTCGACGACGTCGCCATCGATGCCGTCGGCAACGTGGTCGGCATCTATCACGGCAGCGACCCGCAGGCCAAGCGGCTGCTGACAGGCTCTCACTTCGACACGGTGCGCAACGGCGGCAAGTACGACGGCCGGCTCGGCATCCTGGTGCCGATGGCTTGCGTGCGCGAGCTGCGCGCGCAGGGTCGGCGCCTGCCCTTCGGCTTCGAAGTCGTCGCCTTTGCCGAGGAGGAAGGCCAGCGCTACAAGGCGGTGTTCCTGGGTTCTTGCGCGCTCACAGGCGATTTCGAGCCCGCCTGGCTGGACCAGCAAGACGCCGAGGGGGTGCGCATGCAGGACGCGATGCGCGCCGCCGGGCTGCCCGGCACCTTGGAGGCGATCAACGCACTCAAACGCGACCCGCAGCGCTACCTGGGCTTCGTCGAAGTTCACATCGAACAAGGTCCGGTGCTGAATGAGCTCGACCTGCCGCTGGGTGTGGTCACCTCCATCAATGGCAGCTTGCGCTACCAGGTGCAGATCACCGGCACGGCCAGCCACGCCGGCACCACGCCCATGGACCGCCGGCGTGATGCCGCTGCGGCGGCTGCCAAGCTGCTGCTCTACGTCGAGCGCCGCGCGGCCAGCGTGCCCGATGTGGTGGGCACGGTGGGCATGCTGCAAGTGCCGGCCGGGTCCATCAATGTCGTGCCTGGGCGCTGCCACTTCAGCCTGGACTTGCGCGCCACCACCAATGCGGCACGCGACGCGCTGGACACCGACGTGCGCAGCGCGCTGGCCGCCATCTGCGAACGCCGCGGTCTGTCGTACACGCTGGAGCGCACCACCATCGCCAGTGCCGCACCCTGCGATCCGGCCTGGCAGGCGCGCTGGGAAGCGGCTGTGCAGGCGCTGGGCTTGCCCGTGTTCCGCATGCCGAGCGGCGCTGGACACGATGCGATGAAGTTGCACGAGGTGATGCCGCAAGCGATGCTCTTCATGCGGGGCTTGAACGCCGGCATCAGCCACAACCCGCTCGAAGCCATCACCAATGACGACGCCGAGTTGGTGGTGCGAGCCTTCCAGAGCCTGCTCGACGAACTTGCCACGGACCAACCATGACTGCCGTCACCCCCGCCGAAACCCGCGCCGACCCGCACGCCGCCCTGGATGCCTGGATCGACGCTCACTTCGATGAAGAGACTGCCTTCCTGCATGCGCTGGTGCGCGTGCCCACTGACACCCCACCGGGCAACAACGCGCCGCACGCCGAACGCACCGCCGAGCTGTTGCAGGCCTTCGGCTTCAACGCCGAGAAACACCCCGTGCCGACCGCTGACGTGCGCGCGGCGGGCCTCGAATCGATCACCAACTTGATCGTGCGCCGCCGCTACGGCGAGGGCGGCAAGACCATCGCGCTCAACGCCCATGGCGATGTGGTACCCCCCGGTGAAGGCTGGCGCTACGACCCCTATGGTGGCGAGGTGATTAACGGCAAGTTGTATGGCCGCGCTGCAGCCGTCAGCAAGTGCGATTTCGCCAGCTTCACCTTCGCCACGCGCGCCATCGAGTCGTTGAAGGCGCCGCTGAAGGGCGGCGTGGAACTGCACTTCACCTACGACGAAGAGTTCGGTGGCGAACTCGGCCCCGGCTGGTTGTTGAAGCACGGCCTGACAAACCCCGACCTATTGATCGCCGCTGGCTTCAGCTACCAGGTGGTGACGGCACACAACGGCTGCCTGCAACTCGAAGTCACGGTGCATGGCAAGATGGGCCACGCGGCGGTGCCCGACACGGCCGTCGATGCGCTGCAGGC
>JANNGJ010000432.1:0-6706 GCA_031403815.1 Burkholderiales bacterium
CCGCTGGTTCCAGGTCTGGCTGGTCGACGGCCGCGTGCGTGAAGCCAGCTACGCCAGCGACCCACAGTGCGAAGAGGCGCGTCGCGACAAGGACTGATGCTGCTCTACGGCATCCCGAACTGCGACACCGTCAAGCGCGCCTGCGCCTGGCTGAGTGAACGCGGCGTGGCCCACTGGTTTCACGACTTCAAGAAGTCCGGCGTGCCTGGCATGGCGCTCGACGGTTGGGTGGCGGCGCTCGGTTGGGAGCTGCTGCTCAACCGCCGCGGCACCACTTGGCGCCAGCTCGATGCAGCCACGCAGGCTACCGTGGTCGACGCCGCCAGCGCCTGCACGCTGATGCGGGCGCAGCCGAGCGTGATCAAGCGGCCGGTGGTCGAATGGGCTAAGGGCAGCGTCAGTGTGGGCTTCGACACCGAGGCCTGGAGCTCGCTACTCGAGCGCCAGTGAAAAAACGGCCTGCGCCACGGCTTGACCGTTGATGCGCACATCGACGAGATGCCGCCCGGCGTGATAGCGCCGCGTCGTCACGGCGCGCAAAGAGTGCGACTTGCTCAGTCTGCGCAGTTCGCCCGGTGCCAGCGTCAGCGACCAGCCTTTGAAGATCTTGGCGCTGGTGCTGCCATTGGCCTTGACGTGATGCACCGCGTAGTCGATCAAGAGGCGCTGCGCCTGGGCTGAGCGCGAGCGCAGCGTCAGCTGCAAGACGGTGCTCTCGCCGACCACGATCCGCCGAGTTGAAAGCGCCAAGCGCGCGTTGCCCTCGAATCGATCACCCGCGCCCCACAGCGCCAGCATCTCTGCGTGGCCCTGTTTGATCAGCGTGCGGCTGGCGTGCTTGAGCAGAGCGCGTCGCTCAGGGCTGGCGCCGGGCAAGAACTCGCGCACCCAGGCCACGACGATGTCGGGATGGTCTTTGGTGATGTCGTTGAGGTGATTCGCGACGCTGCGGCGCACGTACTCGCTTGGGTCGTCCTGCAACGCCGCCAGCAGCGGCAGCGTGGGCGAGGGGTTGGCGACCAGGGCGTGCAGGCGCAAGCCCCAGGGCAGGCGCGGGCGGCTGCCTTCGCTCGCCAGGCGGCGCACGTGCGCGCTTGGGTCGCGCGTCCAGTGCCGCAAGGTGGCGAAGACAAGGGCAGGGTGGGCGACGATCAAAGGCCGGATCGCGAACTCGGCTGTTGAGCGCTGCGTCAGTGCGTGCAACGCGACCAGCGCGCGCTCAGGTTCGGCCAGACCGCGGCGGGCGACGAATTCGCCGAGCGGCCAGACCATCCAGCCGCGCAAGCCTGCGCTTTCGGGCGGTGGCGCCTCGCCCGGGTCGACAGCCGGCGCCAAGGCCGCTTCGATGAGCCGGCATGCCGCCTCGAAATCTGCCGGCAGCGTCGTCTCCAGTGCGTCGGCGATCTGCATTGCCCGCGCTTTCAGCTCCAGCGCATCGAGATCCTGCGTGGCTCGGTGGACAAAGGTGGGGCGATCAAACCCCGGCCAGGCAGCATGCAAGTGCCCGGCCGCCGCGCGCACTCCGGCTGCGTTGAGCAAGTTCTTGAGAGGCTCCATCCGGCCCAGCCTAGCGGGTTTGCCGAGACCCGACCAGCGCGCACGCATGCGGTGCAAACAAGCACCATAGCGGACACATTCCGCGGCACAAATGCCTCATTGCAGTGCGCGATCGCGCTGCGAGTGTCGGGTGTGATGCACCGCTTCGGGCATCAAAATTGCATCTTTGGTGCGCTTTGCTGACCCGCGCTGGTGCGCGGGTCAGCACCGGCCGAACTCGACAACCCCGCCGCAAGGAGTTTATTCATGGATCAAGTCAAGCAGGGCACCGACGCTCTGTTCATTTTGCTAGGCGCCATCATGGTGCTGGCGATGCATGCCGGCTTCGCCTTCCTTGAGCTGGGCACAGTGCGCAAGAAGAACCAGGTCAATGCGCTGGTCAAGATCATGGTCGATTTTTCGGTCTCGACCTTGGCTTACTTTCTGGTCGGCTACAGCGTGGCCTACGGCGTCAACTTCTTCACCGGCGCCGAAGGGCTGGCGGCGAAGAACGGCTACGAGCTGGTCAAGTTTTTCTTCCTGCTCACCTTCGCGGCGGCGATTCCCGCCATCGTCTCGGGCGGCATCGCGGAGCGCGCGCGCTTCGGGCCGCAACTGATCGCCACGGCGGTGCTCGTCGGCTTGATCTATCCGCTCTTCGAGGGCGTGGTCTGGGGCGGCCAATTCGGCGTGCAGGGCTGGATCAAGGTCGTCGCCGGCGCCGAGTTCCACGATTTCGCCGGCAGCGTGGTGGTGCATGCCGTGGGGGGGTGGATCGGTCTGGCCGCCGTGCTGCTGCTGGGCGCGCGCGCCAACCGCTACCGCAAGGATGGCGGCATCAGCGCGCACCCGCCGTCGAGCATCCCCTTCCTGGCGCTCGGCGCCTGGGTGCTGTCGGTCGGTTGGTTCGGCTTCAATGTGATGAGCGCCCAGACCATCGACAAGATCTCCGGCCTCGTCGCCGTGAACTCGCTGATGGCGATGGCCGGCGGCACCCTCGTCGCCGCCTGGATGGGCAAGAACGACCCCGGCTTCGTGCACAACGGCCCGCTCGCCGGCCTGGTGGCCGTGTGCGCCGGCTCCGACGTGATGCATCCGCTGGGTGCGCTGGCCACCGGCGGCGTGGCAGGGGTGATTTTCGTGTCGATGTTCACCCTGGCGCAGAACAAGTGGAAGATCGACGATGTGCTTGGCGTCTGGCCGCTGCATGGGTTGTGCGGCGCCTGGGGCGGTATCGCCTGCGGCATCTTCGGCTTGCAGAGTTTCGGCGGTCTGGGTGGCGTGACTTTCGGGGCGCAACTCATCGGCACCTTGCTCGGCGTGGGCTGGGCCTTGCTCGGCGGCTTTGTCGTGTACGGTGTGCTGCAGCAGACCATGGGCCTGCGGCTCACAGCCGAAGAAGAATATGAAGGCGCTGACCTGTCGATCCACAAGATCGGCGCGACGCCGGAGCGCGAGGTGAACTGGTGAGGCTTGGGGGCATACAGCCACGGTAAAGTGGCCGCATGTTCACCGGCATCGTTCAAGGCATTGCCCGCGTCGCGCAATTGAGCGACCGTAAGGGTTTGCGCTGCATCACGCTCGACTTTCCGCGCGGCTTCGCCGCTGGCTTGGCGGTCGGTGCCAGCGTGTCGGTCGATGGCACCTGCCTGACGGTCACGGCGCTGCACGGCGAAAGCACCGCCAACTTCGACGTGATGCAACAAAGCCTGGCGCTGACAACGCTGGGTGCGCTGGCTGTGGGCAGCCGCGTGAATGTCGAGCGCGCTGCCAAAGACGGCGCCGAAATCGGCGGCCATCCGCTGTCGGGGCATGTTGACCTCACGGCCCGCGTGGCCGAAGTGCGGCGGCCCGAGAACAACCATGTCTTGCGCATCGCCGTGCCCGCGCCATGGATGCGCTACGTTTTTGCCAAGGGCTACATCGCCGTCAATGGCGCCAGCCTGACGGTGGCCGAGGCCGGGCGCGAACCCGGCGGTGCCGGTTGGTTCGAGGTCTGGCTGATTCCGGAAACCCTGCGCATGACGAGCTTTGGCGACAAAGCCGTGGGTGACGTACTCAACATCGAGATCGAGCGCGCAACGCAAGTGATGGTCGACAGCGTGCGCGACGCCGTGGCCGAGAAGCTCGGGCCCTTGCTGCCTGCCCTGGAGGCGTTTGCGCGCGAGCGCGGGTTGTGAGATCCACGTCTCATCGCGAGTTGCGTTCAATCGCATAGCTACGAGCAGCTGCTTGTGCGCCCTTTGCGGCTGTTCGTTCTCGAACCGTCGTGGACCGCGCCGGCCGGGGCCTGCGGGTGCCCGCCTCCGCGAATATCCTCCGCCCCGGGCGCAGCCCGACTCGGGGGACATTCGCGGAGCAGAGCGCCCCGTCGGCCCGATCTCGCGCCGCCTCTCGTGTGCGGCTGCGAGGGTCCGCAAATGGCCGACCACAGCCCACCGCGGTGATCCGTTCCAACGCGAACCCGTATCAGGCTTTGGCTGCCGACACCGCCGCGCGCAGCGCCAGCAGGTAGCTGTCGACGCCGAAGCCGCAGATCTGCCCGCGCACGATCTCGGCGAACACCGAGACATGGCGGAAGGCCTCGCGGGCGTGGATGTTGGACATGTGCACTTCAACCACCGGCACCGTCAGGATGGCGAGCGCATCGCGGATGGCGTAGCTGTAGTGCGTCCAGGCGCCGGCGTTGATCAGCACCGCATCCACGCCGTCGGCAAAGGCCTGGTGAATGCGCTCGCACATCGCGCCTTCGTGGTTGGTCTGGAAGCTCTGCACCGCAGCCCCGAGTTCCTTGCCGAGGGTCTGCAGCTGGGCATCGATCTGCGCCAGCGTGACCGTGCCGTACTGCTTCGGGTCACGCTGGCCGAACAGGTTGTGGTTCACGCCGTGCAGCATCAGGATCTTCATTGCGGGCCCCTTGTGATCAATTGACCTGCGCGCTCAAGCCGCCAGCAATTGCCGCAACACGAAGGGCAGGATGCCGCCGTGCTTGTAGTAATCGACCTCGATCGCGGTGTCGATGCGCAGCGTGACGCTGATGCTGCGCTGCTTGCCGTCGGCCCCGGTAATGAGCAGCGTGGCGTCGGTCTGCGGCTTGATGTCCTTGCCCAGCACGACGTCGATGGTTTCGTCGCCCTGGATGCCAAGCGACTGCCATGAGTCGCCGCCCTTGAACTGCAGCGGCAGCACGCCCATGCCGATCAGGTTGCTGCGGTGGATGCGCTCAAAGCTGCGCGCCACCACGGCCTTGATGCCGAGCAACTGGGTGCCCTTGGCGGCCCAGTCACGTGACGAGCCGGTGCCGTACTCTTCGCCGGCGAACACCACGGTGGGCGTGCCGGCGGCCATGTACTTCATGGCTGCGTCGTAGATGAACATCTTGGCCTTGCCGGGCTGGAACAGCGTCACGCCGCCTTCCTCGCGCGAGCCGTCGGCGCCGGCCGGGATCATCAGGTTCTTCACGCGCACGTTGGCGAAGGTGCCGCGCATCATCACTTCGTGGTTGCCGCGGCGCGCGCCGTAGCTGTTGAAGTCGGCTTTGAGAACGCCGTTGGCCTTGAGGTAGGCGCCAGTGGGCGAGGCCTCTTTGATGGAGCCGGCGGGCGAGATGTGGTCGGTGGTGATGGAGTCGCCGAACATGGCCATCACGCGCGCGCCCTGCACGCCCGAGGTCAGCGCCTTGGGCTTCATGGTGAAGCCGTCGAAGAAGGGTGGCTGGGCGATGTAGGTGCTCTTGGGCCAGTCATAGACCTGGCCCTGGGTGCCCTTGACCTTGTTCCACAACTTGCCTGGCTTCTTGGCCACGTTGCCGTAGTTCTCACGGAAGGCCTTGGGGTTCATGGCGTGCTTGAGCAGCTTGTAAACCTCGTCGCTGGTGGGCCAGATGTCGCCGAGGTACACGTCTTTGCCACCTTTGCCCTTGCCCACCGGCTGCGTCATCAGGTCAACCATCACGTTTCCGGCCAGCGCATAGGCCACCACCAGCGGCGGGCTGGCCAGGAAGTTGGCCTTCAGGTTGGGGTGGATGCGGGCTTCGAAGTTGCGGTTGCCCGACAGCACCGCGGCGCAGATCAAGTCGTTGTCGATGATGGCCTTGTTCAACTCGGGCGTCAGGTCACCGGCGTTGCCGATGCAGGTGGTGCAGCCGTAGGCCGCGACATTGAAGCCGAGCTTTTCCAGGTAGGGCAGCAGGCCGGCGTTCTCAAGGTACTGGGTGACGATGCGCGAGCCCGGCGCCAGCGAGGTCTTGATGTGCGGCGCCATCTTCAAGCCGGCTTCGACGGCCTTCTTGGCCAGCAGGCCGGCCGCCAGCAGCACGCTCGGGTTGCTGGTGTTGGTGCAACTGGTGATGGCGGCGATCAGCACGTCGCCGTTCTTCACGGCGAGGCCTTCCTTCACCGGGAAGCTCTGCGCCAGCTTCTTGGCCGGCTGGTTGAAGCCGTTGTCGGCGATCGACGCGCTGAACAACTCGGCGAACTTCTTCGACAGGTGGGTGATCTCGATGCGGTCTTGCGGCCGCTTCGGGCCGGCCAGGCTGGGCACCACTTTGCCGAGGTCGAGCTTGACGACCTGGGAGTAGTCGATCTCGCCGGCCTTTGGCACGCCGAACATGTTTTGCGCCTTGAAGTAACTCTCGAAGGCCTTGATTTCGTCCTTGGTGCGGCCGGTGCCCTCGAAGTACTCGATGGTGCGTTCGTCAACCGGGAAGAAACCCATCGTTGCGCCGTACTCGGGCGCCATGTTGGCGATGGTGGCGCGGTCGGGCAGGGCCAGGGTGCGGGTGCCTTCGCCAAAGAACTCGACGAACTTGCCGACGACCTTGGCGGCGCGCAGGATTTCGGTCACGGTCAGCACCAGGTCGGTGGCGGTGACGCCTTCGCGCAGTTTGCCGGTGAGCTCCATGCCGACCACGTCGGGGGTCAGGAAATAGACCGGCTGACCCAGCATGCCGGCCTCGGCCTCGATGCCGCCGACGCCCCAGCCGACCACGCCGATACCGTTGATCATGGTGGTGTGGCTGTCGGTGCCTACCAGGCTGTCCGGGTAGTAGGTGCCATCTTTGCTCTGGTGCACGCCGCGCGCCAGGTACTCGAGATTGACCTGGTGCACGATGCCGAAGCCCGGCGGCACGACGCCGAAGGTGTCGAAGGCCTGCATGCCCCACTTCATG
>JANNGJ010000433.1:0-1761 GCA_031403815.1 Burkholderiales bacterium
GTTAGTGTTAACCGGCGCCTTGCGGCAGACCGCGCTTGGCCCAGAATGAAATGAAGGCCAAGGGCGGGCTGCCGCAAGGTGTCCGGTTGAACACTGGGTTAGGCCACAGCGGTGCTACAGGCCGAGTGAATGTTCTTCCTCGCATTGCTTTCCGTCTCCGTTGCGCCACCGCAGGCGAACCTTGAAAACCAACGGGCTCCCGAGGTAGACAGCCGCGATCATCCGAACTTCCTCGCTCGGACGAAGCCGCTTCAACGGGAACTTCGCTTCAACTTCCTGCTGAACGAGCAACACATCTTCTGAGTCCGTTCCCAGTGATTCGATCGCGACGTCAGTTGCTTCTGCTGGGCCAAGGTTCCGAAGTACCAGCTTGTGACCACGGCCATCTTCGACGAGAGAAAGCGAGAGTTTCGCCTCCGTATTGACGCGTTCTTGCTCCTCGATCAGTTCGAGCTGTCGCTTGGAAAGTGCTGCGGTGGTCTTCTGAAGTTCATTGGCCTCACGCTGGAGGCGTCTTTGGCCACTGAAGGTCACGAGGCTGATTACAAGCGCAAGGCACGCCACAAGGATTGAAAGAACTTCGAAGTCCGACATGTCGCGCTCTGTGGCCTAACGTGATTTGGACGGCACAAGGTTGCAGAGGTCATTCCGCCTAAGCTGGCCATCCTTCATGGGCGGATACCCACAGCTTGCCACTGTCGGCAGTGCCGCGAACTCCCGCTTTGGGGAGACATCGCGCCGCGATAGGCGGACCAAACAATCCGGCATGACAAAGCCTCCGCGTCGTGCCCACGCCAGCGGTCAGTGTGCCACCCAACCGCCACCCGGCACCGCACCACTCAACCCTTGCCCCGCAAGCGCCCAAACGCCGCCGCCATCGAGCCCTGGGCCGGCGCCGCGGCCGCACGCGCGGGCACGCGCTCGCCGCGTGCCGGCGCGCGAAAGCCGGGCTCGGCGTTGCGCTGCGCCGGCGAGGCCACGGGCGCGCCGAGCTTCATCGTCAGGCCGATGCGCCCGCGCGCCAGGTCGACCTCGACCACGCGCACCTTGACGATGTCGCCCGTCTTCACCACCTCGCGCGCATCCTTGACGAACTTGTCAGCCAGCTGGCTGACGTGCACCAGGCCGTCCTGGTGCACGCCCAGATCGACGAACGCGCCGAACTGGGCCACGTTGCTCACGGTGCCTTCGAGCAGCATGCCCACGGCCAGGTCCTTGATGTTCTCGATGCCGTCGGCCAGCTTGGCCACCTTGAAATCGGGGCGCGGGTCGCGGCCGGGCTTGTCGAGCTCGGCCAGGATGTCTTTGACCGTGATGGCACCGAAGCGCTCGTCGGCGAAGGCCTCGGGCTTGAGCGCGCGCAACACGTCGCTGCGGCCGATCAACTCGCGCACCGGCTTGCCGGCGGCCGCGGCGAAGCGGTCTACCAAGGCGTAGGTCTCGGGGTGCACGCCTGAGGCATCGAGCAGGTTGTCGCCCCCGGTGATGCGCAGGAAGCCGGCCGCCTGCTCGTAGGTCTTGGCGCCAAGCCCGGCCACGTCGAGCAACTGGCGCCGGTTGCGGAAGGCCCCGTGAGCATCGCGCCAGCGCACGATGGCGCCGGCCACCGTGTTCGACAACCCCGACACGCGGGCCAGCAGCGGCGGCGGCGAGGCCGTGTTGAGGTCCACCCCGACCGCGTTGACGCAGTCCTCCACCACGGCGTCGAGTGAGCGCGCCAGGCCGCTCTGGTTCACATCGTGCTGGTACTGGCCCACGCCG
>JANNGJ010000434.1:0-5389 GCA_031403815.1 Burkholderiales bacterium
TCGAGCGGCTGCGTGGTGATCCGGGGTTGAGATGAAGTGCCCGTGGACCAGAAAGGAGCTGCGCTGCGCCGGCCGCTAGAGGGTAAAGGGCTGGTTCATGGCAGGCCAGCAGGGCTGCTGATTGCCAGCTCTCGACCCCAAGCCGCCGGTGGCACTTTTCAAGCCGAGCGGCCGCACCACTCAGGAAGCTGCCGTTCGCGAGTCAGGCCGAGAAGTCCATGCCAAGAGATTGCGGTCGTTCACGGCTCGTGCGGCCCGGCCAGCACGGGCGCGCGTAGGAACGACTGCTGCTGCAGGCTGCGAACTGGCGCTCACGACCCATATCAGCCGGCGGCAAGGCCTTCATCGTGCTGCCGTCCACCGCCAAGGGCGAGAGCATCTCCCGCATCGTGCCGCTGCTCTTGCCGGGCACGCATGTCAGCACCAGCAAAAGCGACATCGACTACGTCATCACCGAGTACAGCGTGGCGCAGCTGCGAGGCAAGTCGGCCCGCCAGCGCGCCGGTCAACTCATCGCCATCGCGCACCCGGCCTTCCGCGCTGAGCTGACGCAGCAGGCGCGCCGGCTGAACCCGGCCTGAGGTCGCCCTAACGCTTTCATAACGCTGGTTCTCCTACAAACGGGGCCTGACCCGCTTGCGAGCGGCCCACGGCCCGAGAAGGAAAACCATGAACCCGCACTCTGCTGCCTTGCCCCGCACTGCGCGCCCTCTGTGGCTGCTGGTGCTGTTATCCCTGCTGACCTGGCTGGCCGCGTGCAGCGACAGCCCGCCGCCCGCGCCGGTGATCAGCGTGCAACCCAGCGACGCGTCGGCCGTGGCCAGCACTGCCGCCACCTTGTCCGTTACGGCCAGCGGCCCTGATATCGCCTACCAGTGGCAGCTCAGCAGCGACGGCGGCACTGCCTGGGCCAACGTGGCCGGCGCCACTCAGGCCAGCTACACCACGCCGCCGACCACGCTGGCCGACAACGGCAAGCGCTACCGCGTCGTCGTCAGCGCCGCGGGCATCAGCGTCAACAGCTCGGCCGTGCAGCTCACCGTCACGGCCGCGGCGGTGGCTCCCGCGCTCACTGTGCAGCCGGCGGCGCAGACCGCCACGGCACCCGACCCGACGACCTTCAGCGTCACCGCCACCGGCACGTCGCCGACCTACCAGTGGCAGCGCTCCACCGACGGCGGCGCCACATTCGTCAACATCACCGGCGCCACGGCCGCGAGCCACAGCACGGGCGCGACGACGACGACGATGAACGGCGAGCGCTACCGCGTCGTCGTCAGCAACGGCGCCGGCAGCGTGACGAGCAGTGCTGTCGTGCTGAGCGTCAACCCGACGCCGATGGCCGCTGCCATCACGACACAACCTGCGGACCAATCGGTCAGCGCCGGCAACGCCGCGGCCTTCAGCGTCGCGGCCACGGGCACGCCGGCGCCGACGCTGCAATGGCAGCGCTCGACCGACAACGGTACTAGCTGGAGCAACATCGCCGCCGCCACCGATGCGACCTTCAACACCGGCCTGACCACGCTGGCGCAAAACGGCGAGCGTTATCGCGTGCTGGCCAGTAACAGCGCAGGCAACGCGACCAGCAATCCCGCGCTGCTGTCGGTGAACCCGGCGCCGACGGCACCGGCCATCACGGCGCAGCCTGCCGACCAGAGCGTGACGGCGCCGGCCAGCGCCAGCTTCACGGCGGCCGCCAGCGGCGTGCCGACACCGGCCTGGCAGTGGCAGTTGTCCAGTGACAGCGGCGCCACCTGGGCCAACATCAATGGCGCCACCGCGGCCAGCTACACCACGCCGGCCACCACGCTGGCCGACAGCGGCAAGCGCTACCGCGCGCTGGCCAGCAACAGCGCGGGCACGGCAAACAGTGGCGCCGCCGTGCTGGCCGTGACCGCCGCCCCGGTCGCCATCGCCTACGAAGGCTTCGACTACCCGGTGGGTGTACGGCTGAAGGGCCAGAACGGCGGTGTCGGCTGGGCCGGCGCCTGGGACGTGGCCGACAGCGCCGGTACCGCGCTGGACATCAACCAGAGCGGCGTCATCGCCAGCGGCCTGCGCTACACCGACAGCGCCGGCAATGACTTGCTCACCACGGGCGGAGCTTGGCAGACCGATGCCGGCGTGGCCTATGGCCAGGCGCTGCGCGCCACCAGCGCCAGCACCGGCACGGGGGGGTCGACGCGATGGGTCAGCTTCCTGGTCAAGCAGGCGGCGCCGAGCAGCGGCTACAACATCGCGGCGGCCACGCTGGGCTCGGGCTACGTGCTGGGTAACGGCGTCGTGACCGGCGGGCTGGGCAGCGACCTGTCGCCTTTCCTCGGCTGCTTCCTCTGCACCTCGAGCAATACAGCGATTCCCGGCTTTGCCGCCGGCAGTGTGGCGATGGTGCTGATCCGCTACGACTTCACCGCCAGCGGCAACGACGTCGTTGGCCTGTGGATCAACCCGCCGCTGAATCCCGCCACCTCGCTGGGCGCGCCCACGCTGAGCGGCGCCGGCAACTTCGCCGAGGTGATGAACGCCGTGACGCTGGCCTGGGGCAACCGCCGAAGCTTCACCTTCGACGAGTTGCGCATCGCTGCCACCCGCGACGGCGCCGCGCCGTTCACGCCGACGCCGTCCAGTGCCGGCACGAGCGTCTTCTTCACCGATTTCGAGACTCCCTTGCCGTCGCAGATCACGGCCGGCACCGCGCTGATCGAAGGCGTGCAGGGCTTCTCGGGACTCGGGCCCACCGGCAACACGATCGCCGGCTCGATGCTGCGCAGCGAAACCGGCAACACGGTGACGATCACGCTGACAAACCTGCCGCCGCACAGTTGGCTGACGCTCGACTTCCTGTTCGCCGCCATCGACTCTCTCGACGGCAGCGGCGCCTACCCGTCGGGAGACTTTTTCCGCGTCACGCTCGACGGCGTGGACATCTTCCGCGAGTCCTTCGCCAACGCGCTCGCGAGCCAGATCCAAACCTATGTGCCGCCGCCTGGCGTGGAACTCGCACGCCGCGTTGAACTCGGCTTCTGGTCGGCCTATCCGGAAAGCGCCTACTGGCTAGGCGGCGACGCGATCTTCCGGCGAATCCAACACACCGGCAGTAGCGCCGTGATCACGATGCGCATCGAGGGTGCGGGGATCCAGAGCCTGGCAGATGAGTCGTGGGCCATCGATAACCTGCGCGTGCTCGTCGGACCCTGAGCGCAATGAAGCCGGCAACCGCGCTGCGCAATACGAATTGAAGGAGGCAACATGACAAAGCACCTGACCCGCCGCCACCCGCCGCTGGGCGCGCTGGCATGGGCTGCCAGCAGCGCCCTGCTGCTCGCCGCTACCACACCGGCCCAGGCCCAGCCCAACATCAAGCCGCCACAGGCCCAGGCCTGGATCGACGTGGCCACCTACAGCGGCATGGGCATGCCCACGGGGATGGGCATGGGCAGTGGCGCGGCGGGCAACCCGATGGCCGCGCTGGGCAGCTTGTTCGGCGGAAGCGGCAGCGCGAAGAACAACTTCGGCAATACCCAGACTGGTAGCGTCGGCCGCTGGGTCGACGTGACGCTGCACAGCCGCAACACCCCGGCGCTGACTGACGCGCAGCAAGCGGTGCCGAGCGGCTTCCTGGCCAGCCCGTTGAAGCTTCAAGCGCCGAAGGACACGCGCAAGCCACCCGACAACGACGAAGACGCGGTGTTCGAGCCGGAGCGCCCACGCGGCAAGCTGCTGCTGTATTGGGGCTGCAGCAACACGGTGCGTGCCGGTCAGCCCAAAGTGCTGGACATGGCCAGCGCCAGCGCCGCCGAATTGGCCAAGTTCTTCGTCAGTCGGCGCGCGACGCAGCGCGGTACGCACAGCGCTGTGGGGCGCCCGGTCTGGCCGAGCCCGAGCGACGCCCGCATGCTGCCGGCCGGCGCCACGCTGACCGGTGAACACGCCTACAGCGGCAGCGGCGTGCCCGAAGGCTTTCGCTTCCAGATTGCGGCCGCGCAAGATCTGATGCCGCCGCTCGACCTGAAGACGCGCGACGCCGGCGGCGCCGTCGATCTGAGCTGGAGCGCCGCACCCACCGCGCGCGCTTACTTCGCCGCCGGCGTGGCCGCTGGCGCCAACGAAGAGATGGTGTTGTGGAGCTCCAGCGAGTTGCCCGACACCGGCTTCGGTCTGGCCGACTACCAGCCCAATGGGGCAATCGACCGCTGGCTCAAGGACAAGGTGCTGCTGGCGCCCACCACCACCCGCTGCACGGTGCCCAAGGGCGTGTTCAGCGGCGAGGGCGCGATGCTGCGCGTGATCGCATACGGCAGCGAGCTGAACCTCGCCTACCCGCCGCGTCCGGCCGACCCGAAGGCTGCCTGGGAGCCGGTTTGGGCCGCCAAGGTTCGCGTCAAGTCGGTGGCCAGCGCCATGCTCGGCATGCCGGAAATGGGCGACATCGACAAGTCGGCCGAGAGCCAGCCTGCAGCCGGGCGTGAACGCGAGCCCGAGGCCAAGAAACCCGGCGCCCTGGACATTCTGCGTGGCGTGCTCGGCCGCTGAACCCGGAGGCTCCATGCACATCCCAACGCCAGCCGCTCGCAAGTTCGTTTTCGCCGCCGCTTGCATGGCCACCACCGTGGCCTTCGCCGACTGCACCTCGCGCAAGATCCGACCTGCCGAAACCACGTTCAACGCCCGCGCCATGGCAGCCCTGGTAGCGGCGTTGCCGCCCGCGCCCGCCGGCGTGGTCACTGTGGACGCCAAGGCCTTCGATTTCAAGAACCCACCGGCCATCTACGAGGTGCTGTGCGAGGGCTCGAAGGAGGGCGAATTCAGCATCACGGCGAGGCGCCAGTACGTCAGAAAGCACAGCCCGGCCGAGCGCAGTTACTGGAGCGCGCAATACGACGCGGTGACCGCGCAGTTCCAGGCGCTGAAGAAGACGCCGCCCGACAAAGCCGCCGAGCAGCAGGTGTTGCACCAGCAATCGAATGGCGCCTGGAAGGCCATGCGCGACGCCGAAAAAGCCGGCGACAAGACCACCGCGCAGGCCAACGACGAGAAGTACCGCAGCCTGCGCAACCAGGCCAATGCGATCGACGCGCAACACGAGGCCAGCGTGCAGCCACAGCTCAGCGAGCTGGCCCAGCGCCGGGCCGCCATCGACCTGGAGCGCCAGCGAGTGGACGTCGAGATCAGCATGAACTTGCAGCGCCTGCCGACGGCGAACGCGAGCGCGGTGGTGGGCAGCCACGGCGCGGCCAGTCCGGGCAAAAGCGTCGGCTTGAAAGTGCACAACGTCGCGTGGAGTGCGGTCGGTGCCGACGGTACGTTGCGCCAGACGCTGGCGGCGGTGCTGGAGCGGGCCCGCCTGCAGGCGTTGGTGGGCCAGCCGCTGCCCAGCGAAGCCGAG
>JANNGJ010000435.1:0-9331 GCA_031403815.1 Burkholderiales bacterium
CGGCTCTCCCACTCAGGCCGCTACGACATGAGACGGCTGAAACAAGCGATGCTCCTGCTGGTCGCCCCCGACTAGCCACTCGGCCCGGAGTGGCTCGACACGCGCTGGTGGGCGAGTGGGCGGATCACCGGGAATGCCATGTCGGCGGCGACTTCTTGTTGATTTATCGCCTGAGCGGCACCGGTGATGGCGAGCAGGTCATCTTTGTTCGCGCTGGAACCCACGCGAATCTGTTCGAATAGACGCCGGACCGGCGATCCAAGCCGCCAGAATTTCGCCGCGCCAATGATCGGTCTCTCGACCCAATCCTGAAGTTCCGTGGCCAGAAGAGCTGACATCCGCAGCGCCCGCTCCCCGGTTTTGGCGCGGCAGAAGCGCCGCCAGCCTGTTGCCGAGGTGGGCTGCACGGCCTGAGCGCCTGCATTACAATAGCGCTCCAGGTAAGGAGGTGCGCAATGGCTGAATCCACCATCACCGCTAAAGGGCAGACCACCGTGCCTGCCGACATCCGGGCATTCGTGCAGGCCAAACCTGGCACGCGCCTAGTCTGGTCGATGATGCCCGACGGCACCATCATCGTTCGTGCCAAGACCAAGTCCATCCTCGACATGGCCGGCATGCTTAAGGCGCCGAAGGGCAAGCGCGTCAGTGTCGACGACATGAACCCCTGGCGCTGATGGCGGCGCTCGATACCAACGTTCTGGTGCGCTACATCGTCCAGGATGACGTGGCGCAACTCGCTGCCGCTACGCGGCTGATCAATCGCTGCGTAGGAGAGGGCCGGACGCTATTCGTTCCGGTGACCGTCGTGCTGGAGCTTGAATGGGTGCTGAGGGCCAGCTTCGAGTTCGGGAAGAACGACGTGCTCCTGACGCTGTCCAGTCTCTTTTCTGCAGCTGAGCTGAGCTTCGAGTCGGAGCAAGCACTCGAGGTTGCACTGCAGCTGTTCCGCAAGGGCTCGGCCGACTTTGCTGACTGCCTCCACGTCGCGTTGGCCGCTCAGGCCAACGAACAGCCGCTTTGGACCTTCGACAAGGGGGCCGCCAAGGTGAGTGGCGCCCACTTGCTGGCCAAGGCCTAGGCGCCGCATCCAAGCGAACCGAGGCTCTCGCATGGGAAAACGACTGTCGGCAATCTGTGAGCGAAGCGACCGACAGCATTTGGTCGATGGCCGGGTGCTCCGGTGGACGAAATCGACGCCACGTTGCTGACGTTCAAGCCCATGGCCTGATCGGCCGGTTTGGGGCGAGCAGTTCCGAAAGTCGGCCTTCGGCGGTCGGTGCAATGCGGTCATCCGTCGGGCGCTGGCGATCAAATGGCTGGCTCAGGTGACCGCCGACACTTGCGCATCGGATCTCACTGACAGAACCCAGTCTCAAGCGGGTTTTCGGTTGCCGGCGGCCTAGGTCAGTTGATGTGACCGTATCCGCGATTCAGTGGTCCTCAGAAGCAGGTTCTTCCGGCCCTTTGGGATAAATCCTGGGATAAATCCGGGGCACGAAGGGGTGGGCGAGGGGCACTTTGCCTATGACAACGGGGATATGCATGCCCCCGGATTCCCCGGGCGCTTGGGTTCGAGCCCCAACGCCAACACGTGTGCGGCACCGTGACAACTTGATGTTTGTGCCGCGGTTGTCACGCGTTCAGATTGACTGCGCCAGGATGGGCCAGGATGTGCCGGAGGGCCCGGGATGCGACGTGGCAGGCGTTGCAAGCAGTTGATTTGCAACAACTCTCCCGGGCCGGGCCGGTCTCTTCACTCTCACTGGGTGGCGCTCGATGAATTCTTTGCGGCCCAACGTGAACGTACGACCATCTCCACGCGACGCAATGGCACGGCGATTTCGTGGCACGTTGAAGTTTGGAATTGGCAGGCCGTGTACCCGTGGGTTCGGGCCAGGATTCGGTCGAACTTTGGAATTGATAAGCACTCTGCAGGCCGCATGAATGCTCACTTGATGTACCGGCCTGTCACGCCGGGGGTCGCGGGTTCGAGTCCCGTCCACTCCGCCAAGTATCAAGAGCACACGGGCCCGAATCCGAGATTCGGGCCCGTGTTCTTTTTTGCGCCGCTCGACATGCTCTGTGAGGCGCAACATCAGGCGGCGAAGAGCGCACTGGCGCAATGCCGCTGTCGGGCTTGCGCGTGACCCTGCCACCTACAATCCGCGCCATGCCAATTTCCCCTGTTCCTGAGCTGGTCGCCGAGCTGGCCGCCGGCCGCATGGTGATCCTCGTGGACGAGGAAGACCGCGAAAACGAGGGCGATCTGGTGCTCGCCGCCGACCATGTCTCGCCGCAGGCCATCAACTTCATGGCCAAACATGGGCGCGGCCTGATCTGCCTGACGCTGACGCGGGACCGCTGCGAGCGCTTGCAGTTGTCGCCGATGGCCAAGAGCAATGGCACCAAGCACGGCACCGCGTTCACCGTGTCGATCGAAGCCGCCGCGGGCGTGACGACCGGAATCTCGGCCGCTGACCGCGCACGCACCGTGCAGGCCGCCGTGGCGCGTGACGCCAAGCCCGCCGACCTGGTGCAGCCCGGTCACATCTTTCCGCTGCTGGCGCAAGACGGCGGCGTGTTGATGCGCGCGGGCCATACCGAGGCCGGCTGCGACCTGGCGGGCATGGCGGGCCTGACGCCCGCTGCCGTCATCTGCGAGATCATGAACGACGACGGGTCGATGGCGCGCCTGCCGGACCTGCAAGTGTTTGCGCGCGAGCACGGCTTGAAGATCGGCACCATTGCCGCCTTGATCCAGCACCGCAGCCATAACGAGTCCTTGATCGAGGCCCTTGGCACGCGTGAGATCGTCACGCCGCAAGGACGCTTTCAGTGCAGCACGTTTCGCGACCGCAGCTGGGGCGGCACGCACCTGGCCTTGACGGTTGGCGAGTGGGGCGCTGACGACGAAGTGGCCGTGCGCGTGCACGAGCCCTTGTCGGTGATGGACCTGCTCGATGCTGGCACCAGCCCGCACTCCTGGCCGTTGTCGGCGGCGCTGGTGGCCCTGCAGCAGGCTGGCCGCGGCGCTGCGGTGCTGCTAAATGCCGGCACAGACGCGGCGGGCTTGCTCGGCCGCGCCCTGCCGCCGCCGCAAGCCAGCGGCGTGCCCGTGCCCAAGCAAATGGACCTGCGCACCTACGGCGTGGGTGCTCAGATCCTGCGCCACCTCGGTGTGCGCCGCATGAAGTTGCTGGGCAACCCACGACGCATGCCGAGCATGACCGGCTATGGTCTCGAAGTCACCGGCTTCGTTGCCGCACCGCAAAAGAGCTGAGACCGCCATGCAAGTTTCCGACAACGGCGCTGATCTGCCCCTGGACGGCGAGGGCCTGCGCATCGCCATTGTGCGGGCGCGCTTCAACGACCCCATCACGCGCCAGCTCGAAGCCGCTTGCGTGGCCGAGCTGACTGCGCTGGGGGTCGCGGCCAAA
Organism: Burkholderiales bacterium; assembly: GCA_031403815.1. Lineage (GTDB taxonomy): Bacteria > Pseudomonadota > Gammaproteobacteria > Burkholderiales > Burkholderiaceae_C > CADEEN01. Next base: position 3,441 of record JANNGJ010000435.1, read on the forward strand.
CACATCAAGCAGGTGAGCGTGCCCGGGGCGCTTGAGATCGCACTGGTGCTCAAGGCCCTGGCCGAGAGCGAAGATTTCGACGCCCTGGTGGCTATAGGCTGCGTCATCCGCGGCGAGACCTATCACTTCGAACTGGTGGCCAACGAGTGCGGCGCCGGTCTGACGCGGGTGGCACTCGACCACCACGTGCCCGTCGCCAACGCGGTGTTGACGGTCGAGAACGAGGCGCAGGCCTGGGCCCGTGCCGACACCAAGGGCCGCGACGCAGCCCGCGTGGCGGTCGAGATGGCCAACCTGATGGAAGACCTGCCATGAGCGCGGCCGACGAGAAGAAGCCCGCGCGGCCGGCGGCGGCGCGCCGCACGCCCGCCAAGTCGCAGCGTCGGCGTTCGCGCGAACTGGCGCTGCAAGGTCTCTACGAGTGGTTGCTGTCGGGTGCCGACGTGGCCAGCATCGACGCCCACATGCGTGAGCACGACGGCTTCGACAAGTGCGACAGCGTTCACTTCGACGCTTTGCTGCGGGGCTGCATTGAGCAGGCCGCAGACATCGATGCGGCGCTGGCCCGCCACGTTGATCGCAAGACCACTGAGTTGTCGCCGGTCGAGCATGGCGTGCTGATGATCGGGGTGTACGAGTTGATGCACTGCATCGACATTCCCTACAAGGTGGCAATCAACGAGGCCGTCGAGCTGGCCAAGGCCTTCGGCGGCACCGACGGCCACAAGTACGTCAATGGCGTGCTCGACAAGTCGGCGGCAGACCTGCGCCCGCTTGAGGTGCAGGCGATGCGCGCGGCGCGCGCCTGAGACCGGCGCAGCGCACCCCGCCAGCGGCCCGGCCCCCCGTGAAGCTCGCCCGGCGGCTCGACCACATCGAGCCCTTCTACGTGATGGAGTGCGCCAAGGCGGCGCAGGAGATATCGCGCGGCCCCCTGTGCGACCCGGCGCGCGGCGGCCGGCCGATGATCTACCTCAACATCGGCGAGCCTGATTTCACCGCGACACCGGCGGTGGTGGCCGCAGCCGAGCGCTGCATGGCCGCGGGCGACACCCAGTACACCCAGGCCACCGGTCTGCCGGCGCTGCGCGAGGCCATCGCGGCCTGGTACGGCACACGCTTCGGCGTTGCCGTGGCGGCGTCGCGCATCATGGTCACGGCGGGGGCCTCGGCGGCGTTGCAGTTGGCCACGCTGGCGCTGGTGGATGACGGCGACGAGGTTTTACTGCCCGACCCCAGCTACCCCTGCAACCGTCACTTTGTGGCGGCGGCGGGCGGGCGGCCCGTGCTCCTGCCAGCTGGGCCGGCGCAGCGCTTCCAGCTCGATGCCGCCGCGGTCGTGCAAGCCTGGGGCCCGCGCACGCGCGGTGTCTTGCTGGCCTCGCCGTCGAACCCGACCGGCACCTCGATCGAGCACGCCGAGATGCGGCGCATTGCACAAGCCGTGCGGGCGCGTGGTGGCTTCATCATCGTCGACGAGATCTACCTCGGCCTGTCCTACGAAGCGGCCTACGGCCACTCGGCGCTGGCGCATGGTGACGACCTCATCATCGTCAACAGTTTCTCCAAGTACTTCGGCATGACGGGTTGGCGCCTGGGCTGGCTGGTGCTGCCCGAGGCACTCGTGGCGCCGGTGGAGAAGCTGGCACAGAACCTCTACATCTGTGCCTCCAGCATCGCCCAGCAGGCCGCGCTGGCCTGCTTCGAGCCCGCCTCGCTGGCCGAGTACGAGCGCCGCCGCAACGCGTTTCGTGAGCGGCGCGACTTCATCGTGCCGGCGCTTGAGCGCCTGGACTTCAAGGTGCCGGTGGTTCCCGACGGCGCCTTCTACGTGTATGCAGACGTCAGCGCGCACTCGGCCGGCAGCTGGGACTTCTGCATCGACATGATGCAGCGCGCGCAGGTGGCGCTGACGCCGGGCCGCGACTTCGGGCCGCATGCCGGCGCGCGCTACATGCGCTTGTCCTTTGCCAGCTCGATGGCCGAGCTGGAAGCGGCGGTCGAACGCCTGGCCGGCGCCCTGTGAGCTTTTGCGGCCACGCCGCCGAGATCTGGTGACAAAGGGTTAAGCCCGCGACCCTTGACACGCTTTTGCACCACTTGCGCGGCGTGTTGAGCGCAGCATGCCGATAAGCTCGCTGCGCCATGATTGCCTTGCCCGCCAACCTACCGCCATCGCGCCACGACGCCTCTCCAGACGTTGATGACGACAGCTTCGCCGCCACGATTGCCGAAGAGCTGGTGGACGCCGACGACCCCGAGGCCTTGCCGGGTGCGGCTGCAGTCGATGACCGGCCGTTGCAGAGCTTGCCGACGATCGGCCATGTCGGGCGCTATGCCCTAAGTACCTGCTGGGCTCGGGTGGCCTGGGCACTGTTCATGCCGCGCTCGACCCGCTGCTGTCACGCCCGATCGCCGTCAAGACTCTGCATGTCGATGCCAGCGCCGAACAGCGCGAGTCGCTGGAGTCGCAGTTGCTGGCCGAGGCCCGCGCCGCTGCCGGCCTGAACCACCCGCACATCGTTACGGTGTATGACGCGGGCCTGTCGGAGCAGGGCGTCTATATCGCCATGGAGCGCCTGCAAGGGCGTGATCTGCGCGACTTGCTGGCCGACGGTTGGCGGCCCGAGCCGGAGCAGGCGGCCCGCATTGCCAAGCGCATTGCCGACGCGCTGGCCTATGCCCACGGGCATGGCGTGGTCCACTGCGACATCAAGCCGGCCAACATCTACATGATCGGCCGCACCCAACCCAAGTTGCTCGACTTCGGCATCGCCCGCGTCGCCCAGCAACAGGGCCAGATCGACGCCTCGCTGAGTGCGGCCGCCAAGGTCGACATACCGACTGCCGGCGCCAGCCTGCCGCCGGCCGACCTGGGCTCGCCCTTTTACGTCAGCCCGGAGCAGTTGCGCGGCGAGGCCCTGGACCTGCGCTGCGACGTGTACGGCGTGGGCGTGGTGCTGTACGAGCTGTTGACCGGACGGCGCGCCTTTGAGGGCCGCACGCTGGAGGCGATTCGCCAGGCGGTGCTCGAGGCCGATGTGCCCTTGGCGAACCGTATCAACCGCAAGGTGAATCCTGCGCTGGCCACCATCGTCGCCCGCGCCATGGCGCGCAACCCCGCGCAACGCTACCGCTCGGCGCGCCACCTTGCGCGCGCGCTGCGCACTTGGCTGGAGGAAGACCAAAGCCACCAGGCCGCCGCGCCGCTCGGGCGTGGCAATTGGGCCTGGACGGCCTTTGCCAGCTGCGGCCTGGCTGTGGCCGTTGCCTTCTGGGTGCTCGGCATGTCAGACCGTGGACCGGTTGAGTCGGCGAGGGCGCCGGCTGCCGCGGCGCCGCTCGCTGCAGCCACGGTGCCCGCAGCGGCCGAACCCATGCCCGCACCCGTGCTGGTGCTTGCAGACAGACCGGCCGTCGAGCTGACCTCTGCTGCCCCCACTGTGCTGCCGGCCAAAGCCGCGAAGGCCGACGCAGCCGAAGTGAGCCGCGCGCGTGATCGCCGCGCCGCACGCGAAGCGGCAGCGGCGCCGGCCGTCGTGGCGGCACCCGCAGCCCAGGGTGTCGTGCAGCTTGCCATCAGCCCCTGGGGCCAGATCGAAGTCGACGGCGTTGCCGCCGGCACGACGCCGCCCTTGTCGCGCCTCACGCTGCCCGCGGGCAAGCACCGGGTGGTGGTGCGTAACGACGACTTTCCGCCCTTCACCGTGACCGTGACAGTTGACGAAGACAAACCCGTGACGCTGCGGCATCGCTTCGGCTCATGAGCGCCTCGAAGATGCGGCGTCTGCTCCCGCTGCTGGCTACGGCCGGCATGTTGCTCGGCGGCTGCGCCGTCGCACCGCAGGGCGGGTTGTCGGAAGTCATCCAGCGCCCCGCCGAGCGCGCGCTGCTGGCCGGCCTGCGCGCCTACGACGATGGCAACTACCGCGACGCCGAGCGCGAGCTGACGCTGGCCCTGAGCACCGGCCTGGTGAGTGCGAAAGACCGCGCCGCCGCGCACAAGCACCTGGCTTTCGTCTACTGCACCAGCCAGCGCCTCAAGCCCTGCGAGGAGGCCTTCCGCGCCGCACGCGGCGCTGACGCCGAGTTCCTGCTGTCGCGCGCCGAGGCCGGGCATCCGCTCTGGGGCCCTGTCTACAAGCGGGTCGCCTCGGCACCGTAGCCGCGCACTGGGGCTGCGCCACGCCGCGCGGCGACATAATCCGGCGCAGCATGACTGCCGCTGCATCCCCGTTCTCGCACGCCGTGTGCATCCACTGGGCACACCGCCAAAGCGAAACAAACCGCCCCCACAGCCAGTGGCTGCAAAGGCCCGCTTGCAGCCCCCGTGCCCAGCGGTTTGAACACCACCCGCCCTGAGTGGCTGCACCCTGTGCCCCCATCCACGCTCGACGCGCTGACGTCGCAACCCGGAACCCCATGAACCAAGACATGTCGATCTTCTCGCTCGTGCTGCAGGCGAGCTTTGTGGTCCAGCTGGTGATGGCCGGGCTGATGATCGTGTCCTTGATCAGCTGGACGGTGATCTTCGGCAAGGTCTTCGGCTTGAAGCAGGTGCGCCTGGGCAACGACGAGTTCGAGCGCGAGTTCTGGTCTGGGCGCAACCTCACCGAGCTTTACCAGGCCGCGAGTGCCAAGCCCACGACCCAGCGCACGGCGCCGATCGAGCGCATCTTCGCCAGCGGCATGCGCGAGTTCCTCACGCTGCGCGAGAAGAAACACGATGCCGGCGTGCAACTCGACGGCGCCCGGCGCGCCATGCGCGCCAGCTTTCAGCGCGAGCTCGACGTGATCGAAAGCCACCTCAGCTTCCTCGGCTCGGTCGGCTCCGTCAGTCCCTACGTGGGGCTGTTTGGCACCGTTTGGGGAATCATGCATGCCTTCGTTGGCCTGGCCAACTTGCAGCAGGTGACGCTGGCCACTGTGGCGCCCGGCATCGCCGAAGCCCTGGTGGCCACCGCCATCGGCTTGTTCGCCGCGATCCCGGCGGTGATTGCCTACAACCGCTTCGCCCGCGACATCGACCGCATCGCGATCCAGCTGGAGACCTTCATCGAGGAGTTCTCCAACATCCTGCAGCGCAGCTCTGCGGTGGCCTGAAGTGAACCACCCCCGTTGCGGCTTCGCCGCTCCCCCTCAAGGGGGCGCCGCTGGCGGACCGGCGCAGCCGGATCCGCGGCGGCCGCTTGGCTTCGTCGGCTGCGTGCCGCCAGCTTGGCGCATCGGCGCCGTGGAGATCTGACATGGCGCAACTGATGGCCCGGGGCGGCGGGCGCCGCCGCCGCACGATGAACGAGATCAACATGGTGCCCTTCATCGACGTGATGCTGGTGCTGCTCATCATCTTCATGGTGACCGCGCCCATGATCACCGCCGGTGTCGTCGATTTGCCCAGCGTCGGCCTGTCGAAGGCGCGGCCGCAGAGCGTTGTTGAAGTGATTGTCGGCAGCGACGAAGCTCTGCGCCTCAAGGTCGATGGCAAAGCCGACGCGCAGCCGCTGGCGCTGACGCAGCTTGCCGCACGCGTCAAGCAGGCGCAGGGCGGCAATGCCGCCACGCCAGTGGTCATCTCGGCCGACCGCAACGTCAAGTACGACGCTGTCGTGCGTGTGATGGACAGTTTGCAGAAGGCGGGTGTGCAGCGCGTCGGGCTGTCGGTGAAGCAGGGCACCTGATGCGCATGGCCAGCGCAAGTCGCGGCGCCGACCCCCTGCGCCCGCAGCACCCGGCGGGCTTGGGCCGCGGCGCAGCGCTGGCCCTGGTGGTGCATGGCGGCCTGCTGCTGGCGTTGGCGCTGGGCGTGAGTTGGCGTGCCAGCGAACCCACCGGGGCGACGGCCGAGCTGTGGGCTGCGGTGCCAGAGTTCGCCGCCCCGGCGGCCGCGGCAC
>JANNGJ010000436.1:0-4033 GCA_031403815.1 Burkholderiales bacterium
TTCGCCGAAGCCGCAGATCTGTTTGAAGATCGCGTCCGCAAACTCCGGGTCGTAGCCCTTCTTCGCCATGCCCTCCTTGATGCGCGTCTCGAACTGGTCAACATGGCCGTCGCGCCGCCACGCGGCCATCGCGCGGCGCAGACCGTCGGCTTCGCCGGGCGTGAAGCCGGCGGCGATGACGCAGATCTGCATCACCTGCTCCTGGAAGATCGGCACGCCCAGGGTGCGGCCGAGCGCAACGTCGAGCGCAACGTCGAGCGCAGGGTAGCGTGAGGGCTCCTTGCGGCCAGCGGCGGCTTCGTCGGACTGCGCGCCGCGGGGTGGGGCCAGCGGCATCTTCAAGAAGGGCGGTGCCTCAGGGGATTCGCGGGGACGGCGATGTCCGGCGCGCCGAGCACCAACGCTCGCTCGAGCGCTCAGTTGTCGTCATGGCAAGGCCGCCGCCTACGGCCGCAGGCGACGGCCTCCTACACGCCAGCGCACGATGCTGTCCGACACTGATTCACGTTCGATGAACAGATGGAGCGCTGTCGGTGGCGCGATTCGAGGAAGAACACACCATGTTGGATATCGCCGTCGATCAGAGCCTCGACGTGTCGCTGACGGGCGCCGCGGGTCAAGCCGGACTGCTGAAGAACATTTGCCGTGGGTTGCCGGCCACTGCTGGATCCAGGCGAGAGTGCGTCTGCCGACGGCCCTAGCTGGCGAAACAGTCCGAGACGAGAGCGACCCCCGATGTCTGCGCGATTGGATCTCCCGAGCTCGGCCGGCACTGCGCCCGACGCCGCCGCGGCGTTGCCGATCGGAAGCCAGATCGAGGCCTACACCGTGCTTCAGGTCCTGTCCGAGAGTCGCTACGGCTTCGTTTATCTGACCCGCGACGACAGGCTCGGCACCACCCGCGCACTCAAGGAATTCATGCCGCGCAGCCGCCTGCTGCGCCTGTCGGATGGCAGCGTGCGCCCGGGTGACGTGAGCGATTCGATCGCCACCTCGGTCGCCCGCATGGCCTTCACGGGCGAAGGCAATGCGCTGGCCGCCGTCCAGCACCCCTGCCTCGTGCAGGTGCTCGCAACAATACCGGCGCATCGCACGCTGTACCGCGTGATGCCCCTGGTCGACGGCGTCAGCCTCGAACAGCACTGTCGCAGCCGACTCGAGCCGCCGACCCTGGCTTGGGTGGCCGGCTTGGTCGACAACCTGCTGCAGGCGATGCAGGCGCTGCACTTGCGCGGCCTCGCGCACGGCTGCGTGCAAGCGCAGCAGGTGATGGTCCGCGAATCCGGCCAGGCACTGCTGCTCGGCTTTGCCAGCGTGGCGCGTGAACTCGACAACCTGCCGTCGGCGCCGTGGCAGTCCGCCGAGGCGCCGCAGCGCACGCGCCACTCGCAGCCGAACCAGGCCGACGACTTCCCTGCGTTGGCGGCCACCGCGTACTTTGCAGCCACCGGCCTCACCGTACCGACACCGCAACAACGCAGCGCCGGTGCGGTGCTCGATCTGCGTCACGCGCTCTCCGGCCTGCCCGAAGGGCCGGGTGACACGGCACAGCGTCGTCGCGGCCTGATTCAGGCCCTCGAGTGGGGGCTGGCCCGGACAGAAGAGTCGCGACCACAAACCGTTGCCGAGTTTCGGCGCCTGTTGTCCGGCGAAGTACCACTGCGCTCGCTCGGTGCGGAGCCGGCGCCGCGCTGGGTAGGCGACGTGCCGCAGGCGCCAGGCGAAGAGCTCGACGGGTTGACTTCGCAGCCGACACCGCTCGATGAAGGTGGGCAGGCGCTGCGTGCTGTCCCTCCCTTTGCAGTTCCTGTTCCTGCGGCCGCGCCGTTGGCCGAGCCGCCGGTTGCGGCGGCACCATTTGATCGGGTCGAGCCCTCCTGGTCCGCGCCCGATCAGCAGCTCGACCTCGTTGCATCGGCGCCCGCTCTCGCGCCCGACCCGCCCCTGGCCGTCGACCCGGCAGACACGCCGGTGCCCGAACTTGCCTCCGGCCCTGACGCGGCCGACACTGCAGAGCGGGACACCGGCCCGTTCGTCGCCAGTTTCCCGCCCCGCCGCCAGAAGCATTGGCCGGCTCGCGCCCTGGCCGCCACAGTTCTGCTGGCGGCCGGTGTCACAGCAGCATGGTGGTACACGTCGACGCCGAGCGGTGAACGCTTTGCGCTCGGCACGCTGACAACGTCACCGTCGGCGATTGAACCTGCGATGGCCGCTGCGATACGCGTTCCTGAGCCACTGGCGCAGCCGAGTTCCCCCAGTGCTCCCTCTGAAAGCACGGCGCGCGCAGCAAACACGCCAGCGGGCAACAGCAGTTCCGAAACCGCCTTGCCCGCCGCTGAAGCCGGTGCCGCCTCGGGCGGCGTGCCGGCCACGTTGGTGGCGGCGCCGCCAGTCACCGATGTCGCGCCTGCCGAGTCTGCGGCGCTCCCGACAGCAAACTCGAGCGCGGTTCGCAGCGCGAACGCGAAGCCGCGCACTGGCACGTCCCCGACTTCACGCAGCAGCACCACAGCGCCGCGGCCCACGCCGGCGCGCAGCGCCGGCGTGGCTGGTGGCGCGGGTGTCAAGCAGAAAGCCCGCCCGCGTTCGCTGCTCGCTGTGTGCGGTAACCGAAGCCAGTTTTCGCTGACCTACTGCATGCAGCAGCAGTGCGCGCGCTCGCAATACCGCGCACACCCGCAATGCATCGAAGTGCGCAACGGCGGTTGACGGTTCGCGCCGGGCCGGCTCCGCCGCGCCCGATGCCACGTCGCGCGTGACCCTGCTGCCGCACGTTCGAGTCGAGCGCGCGACTGCGGCTTCGGCGATGCGATCAACGGGTGACGAACGCGACCCGCTTGGAGTGACCACGTCCGACCGCAGCCCTCAATGAAAATCTCTCGAACTCGTGGCCAGGCTGCCGAGCCACGGCGTCACATCTACCAGTCGGCGCGCGATCAGGTGCGTGCTGCCGTCCTTGGCCTGCCACTGCCCGGCCACCGCCAGCAGGCGTGAGCGCAAGAGCGCCGTGCGCTGGCGTTCGCGCACGTGACGCCAGACGATGATGTTGACGCTGCCGGTCTCGTCTTCGAGCGTGACGAAGATGACGCCCTTGGCGGTCTCGGGTTGCTGGCGCATGGTGACGATGCCGCAGGCCCAGGCGCTCGATCCGTCCTTCAGTGACGCGAGCTGGTCGGCGCTCTTCCAGCCGCGCTGGTTCAAGCGGCTGCGCAAGAGCGCCAGCGGGTGGCGGCGCAGCGTCAGGCCGGTGGCGGCGTAGTCGAGGGTGATGGCTTCGCCCTCGGGGGCTTCGAACAGGTCAGGCTGCTCGTGGGCGCGCTCGACGATGGGGGCGTTGGCGAGCAAGGTCTGATCGGTGATGCGCTCTTGGCCGGCCGCCGCCCAGAGTTGATGGCGCCGGTGGCCGACGAGCGATCGCAACGCGTCGGCTTGCGCGAGTGATTGCAAGTCACGAGCGTCGAGGCCGGCACGGCGCGCGAGGTCATCGACGCTGGCGAAGCCTTGGATACGCCGCGCCTGCATCAGGCGCTCGGCGGCGGCTTGCGACAAGGTGCTTACCAGGCGCAGGCCGAGGCGCACGGCGGGGTGCGCGGCGGGGTGCACAGTCCCCCGATCATCCTGAGCTTGTCGAAGGACAGGCTCAGGATGATCGGGCCCTTCCTTCGACAAGCTCAGGATGATCGGGAGCTCAGGGTGAACGGGAGAAGGATGCTCCAGCGTGCAATCCCAATCGCTCGCCCCCACATCGACAGCCCGCACCTCGACGCCATGCCGCACGGCGTCTTGCACCAGTTGCGAGGGCGCATAAAAACCCATCGGCTGCGAGTTGATGAGGGCGGCCAAAAAGATCGCCGGCTCATGGCACTTCATCCACAGGCTGATGTAGGCCAGCAGCGCAAAACTGTAGGCGTGGCTTTCAGGGAAGCCGTATTCGCCGAAGCCGCAGATCTGTTTGAAGATCGCGTCCGCAAACTCCGGGTCGTAGCCCTTCTTCGCCATGCCCTCCTTGATGCGCGTCTCGAACTGGTCAACA
>JANNGJ010000437.1:0-1927 GCA_031403815.1 Burkholderiales bacterium
GGACTTGCTCGAAAACAAGTCGCCCGATCGGGGCGGGGCACTTAGTCTGCTGGTGTCGGCCGCAGCCGCCCCTGCAACCAACCCGACCAACACAGGCCACAGGGGGCGCATTGCGTTGCCAACGGCACGGCGTGCGCTCACGGCGGCTTTGCCATGCCACAAGATTGAAAGCCCATCAGTGTTCATGCCCTCGATAGTCGCCGCTGCGGACCCTGGCCTTTGTAGGACCGGACCACGTTCCAGCGTCAGTGGAGGATGTTTGACCGTTGCCCACACGCAGGGGCACGTTGCATCGACCCATGCGGCACACGAAAAAGCCCTAGAGCGTTGATTCTCAAGGGCTTCTGGTCATTTTCGGCCTCATGTGAGGCCTGAACTGGTGGGCGGTGCAGGGTTCGAACCTGCGACTTCCACCGTGTGAAGGTGGCACTCTACCGCTGAGTTAACCGCCCGAATGGCTGTCTTCGGGACCGCTTCGGTGCTGCCGAACAGCACACCATTATGCCAGACGCTGCCACAGCGTCCGGCCACCGCTGGCCTTGTCCAGGTCAGCCAGAACCGCCTCATGGGCGGCCTGTTCAGTCGCTGAGACCGATACCGCCAGCGGCGCGAATCCGCTCAGGTCCACCGTCGTCGCGGCGCCGGTGTCGGTGTCGGTGGCACCACTCTGCGCCTCGATCACGAGCGAGTCCTGGCCGCGCGTCATGCGCACATAGACCTCGCCCAGCAAACGTGCATCGAGCAGCGCGCCGTGCAAAGTGCGATGGGTGTTGTCGACCTCCAGACGCTTGCACAGCGCGTCCAGCGAGTTGGACTTTCCGGGGAACTGGTTGCGCGCCATCAGCAGCGTGTCAGTGATGCGCGCCACATGGCCGGTGAACGAGGTCCGCGCCAGCCGACGCAACTCGGCGTCGAGAAAGCCGACATCGAAAGCCGCGTTGTGAATCACGATCTCGGCGCCGGCCAGGTAGGCCAGCAGCTCATCGGCGATGGCTGCGAACAGCGGCTTGTCGGCCAGGAACTCTTCGGTCAGGCCGTGCACCCGGAGCGCACCCTCGCTGCTCGGCCGCTCGGGGTTGAGGTAGAAGTGCTTGTCATTTCCGGTGAGACGGCGGTTGACCATTTCCAGGCAGCCGATCTCGATGATGCGGTCGCCGCTGTCCGGGCTCAGGCCGGTGGTCTCGGTGTCGAGGAAGATCTGGCGCATGGCCGCTCAGCGCGCCGCTTGCGCGCGGGCACGCAGCCAAATGACCGCCCCCGCCAGCACCATTGGCACGCACAGCCACTGGCCCATGCTCATGCCCAGCGCCAGCGGGCCGAGAAAGGAATCGGGCTCGCGAAAAAACTCGGCCGTGAAGCGCAGCAGCCCGTAGCCGACCAGGAAGGCCCCCGACACCATGCCGAGCGCGCGCGGCGTGCGCGCATACAGCCACAACAAACTGAAGAGCAGCACGCCTTCGAGCGCCACTTGGTACAGCTGTGAGGGGTGACGGGCAATCGCCGTGCCCGACTGCGGAAAGACCATCGCCCAAGGCAGCGACGGATCGGCGGCGCGGCCCCACAACTCGCCATTGATGAAGTTGCCGACCCGCCCCGACGCCAGGCCGAGGGGCACGCATGGCGCAATCAGGTCCATCACCTCGAAGAAGCGGCGCCCTCGCTGCCGTGCGTAGAGCGCCAGCGCGACGATGACGCCGAGCAGGCCGCCGTGGAAGGCCATGCCGCCCTTCCAGACCATCAGCGCTTCGAGCGGGTTGGCGGCGTAATAGCCAGGCTTGTAGAACAGGACATAGCCCAGGCGCCCGCCGATCACGACGCCCAGCACGCCCCAGAACAGCATGTCTTCGACGTCGCGCCGGCTCCAGCCGGTCTGTGCGAACTGCGGCTGGCGCGTGCGCAGCGTGGCCAGCCAGAGGAAGAGGCCAAA
>JANNGJ010000438.1:0-3640 GCA_031403815.1 Burkholderiales bacterium
AGGCTGAGCTTGGACAGGGCGGCGCAGAACTTTGTGTACATGGATGGGGTCGCGCCGTGGCAAGGGAAACACCCCGTTCGGGCTGAGCCTGTCGAAGCCTGTCCTGAGCTGGGTCGCAGGGCCCTTCGACAAGCTCAGGGCGAACGGGACTTGGTGTGATGCGCAGTACGGGGCCTACTTCGTCTCCTGCGCCGCCTTGACCAAACGCTTCATCTCCGGCGTGGTCATGAACTTCTCATACACCGGGGCCATCGCGGCCTGGAAGGACTTCTTGTCCACCTCGACGATCTCGGCGCCCTGGGCTTTCACGCTGGCCAGCGATTTGGCTTCCTGCTCGTCCCACTTCTGGCGCTGGAAGGCCACCGACTCCTTGGCCGCCGCGCGCACCATGGCCTGCTCGGCGGGCGGCAGCTTGTCCCAGATCACCTTGCTCATGACCAGGATCTCGGGCGCCATCGAGTGCTCCGTCTTGGAGTAGAACTTGACGGCCTCGACGTGCTTGGCGGTGTCGAAGGAGGGAATGTTGTTCTCAGCGGCGTCGATCAGGCCGGTCTTCAAGCCGGTGTAAACCTCGCCGAAGGGCATGGGCGTGGCATTGGCGCCCATCGCGCTCACCAGCGCCACCCACAGGTCGCTCTGCTGCACGCGGATCTTCAGGCCCTTGGTGTCGGCCACGGTCTTGATCGGCTTCTTGGCGTAGATGGAGCGCGCGCCGCTGTCGTAGAAGGCCAGGCCGACGAAGCCGACCGATTCGCAGCTCTTCAGGATCTCGTCGCCGATCGGGCCGTCGAGCACGGCGCGCATGTGGGCGATGGAGTTGAACAGGAAGGGCATCGTCGGCACTTGCGTCAGCGGGCAGATGCCGTTCATGGGGCCGACATTGACGCGGGTGAAATCGAGCGCACCGATCTTGACCTGGTCGATGGTCTCCTTCTCGCTGCCCAGGGCCTGCTTGTTGAAGACCTTGATCTTGTGCTTGCCGCCGCTCTTTTGTTCGAGCAACTCACTCATGCGCTTGACCGCGACGACCGTCGGGTAATCGTCGGCGTTGTGGGTATCGGCCGAGCGGAACTCGGTGGCGCGAGCCGGGGTGGTGATCAGGGCGGCCAGCGCCGCGGCCACCAGCAGGGTCTTGGGGAACTTCATCATCATCATGTCTCCTGGAAGAAAGGGCCTTGGGTCACGAATGCGCCGCCTTGGTACCGGGCGGCCGCTTGGGCGGTGTCGATGGTGGGCTGGCGCGCCTCGGTCGCGGCTCGGTACTTCTCCGAACTGTCCTGCGGCCGGTAGCCGAGGTGGCGCGCGCTGGTGTTATCCCACCAGGTCGTGGCGTTGTCGCTCATGCCGTAGATGACGCTGTGGCCCACCACGGGCGCGGTCAGCGCGGAGACGATCAGACGCTCGGTGTCGTCGAAGCTCATCCAGGTGGCCAGCATGCGGCGGTCTTTCGGCTCCGGGTACGACGAGCCGATGCGCAGGCTCACCGTCTCGACGCCATGCTTGTCCCAGTACAGCTGGGCCAGGTTCTCGCCGAAGGCCTTGCTCAGGCCGTAAAAGCCGTCGGGCCGCACCGGGTCGCGCGGGCTGATGACCTCGTCTTGCCGGTAGAAGCCGGTGACATGGTTGCTGCTGGCAAAGACGATGCGCTTGACGCGCTGGGCCCGTGCCGCCTCGTACAAGTTGACCATGCCAACGATGTTGCCGGCCAGGATCGCCTCCCAGGGCTGTTCCGTCGACACGCCGCCCATGTGCACAACGACGTCCACATCCGCCAGCAAAGCGTGCACCGCCGTCTTGTCTTCGAGGCCGGCGATGACGATCTCCTCGCCTGCGCCGGCTACGCCCATGTCCTTGCGGTGGCTCAAGCGCAGGGTCTCGCAATAGGCCTTCAGGCGCGGCCGCAACTCGCGCCCGAGGCTGCCGGCAGCGCCGGTGAGCAAGAGACGGTGAAAACGGATCGCGGGTGCAGCGGACGAGGGCATGGCAGCGATGGGTGGCAGTTGAAATGGGGCTTGATCGGCCTGCGTGGATGCGGCACACTTGCCCGAAATCTGGAAGTCATCGGTTGTCGTACAACTGCGATGATCGACGGAACAAGCGGTGCCGTCAAGGCATCGATTCTCAGGGTTTGCACTGATCCCCATGCCCACACCCGAAGCCCGCCCCGCCGCGCCCCGGCGCACCCGCAATCTGGCCCATGAGTTGGTCGAGTCGTTCGGCGACCGCATCCGCGACGGGCGTCTGGCGCAGGGCCTGAAGTTGCCAACCGAGGCCGCACTCATGGCCGAGCACGGCGTCAGCCGCACCGTCGTGCGCGAGGCCCTGTCCAAGCTGCAAGCCGCCGGCCAGGTGCGCACGCGCCACGGCATCGGCACCTTCGTCGTCGGTGCCGGCGAGACGGCGCCGTTTCGCATCGCGCCCGATCAATTGGCGACCCTGCAAGACGTGATCGCGATGCTCGAGTTGCGCATCGGCTTGGAGACCGAGGCTGCCGCCCTGGCAGCGCTACGGCGCAGCGAGGCCAACTTGCGTGAAATGCGCCAAGCGCTGGACGAATTTGCCGGCGCCGTGCAGGCCGGCCGGGATGCGGTGGCGGCGGACTTTCGCTTCCACCTCGAAGTTGCCCGCGCGACCCAGAACCCGCACTACGGCGAGTTGGTGGCCACCTTGGGTGCACCGATGATTCCACGCGCCCGCCTGGACGCGCCGGTGCCACTGACGGCGGAGCGGCGCGAGTACCTGCAGCGGGTGAATGTCGAGCACGAGAGCATCTTCGACGCCGTCGCCGCGCAAGACAGCGACGCCGCCCGCGCGGCCATGCGCACCCACTTGTCCAACAGCCGTGAGCGGCGGCGCCGCGCGCAGCTCCAGCGCGCCGCACCGGCCACGCCCGCCGCGTCTTGACGGGTTCAAGACATGTTGTACGATGACCGCATTCAGCGCCGGCGCTGCGAACTGCGCATTCAGCTCATCTGACCTCAATGGAGACCATGACACCCACCGTCACCCGCCTGCAGGTGATCCCGGTCGCCGGCCGCGACAGCATGCTGCTGAACCTGTCGGGCGCGCACGGCCCCTTTTTCACGCGCAACCTGCTGATCCTGAGCGACAGCGCCGGCCACACGGGGGTCGGTGAGGTGCCCGGCGGCGAACGGATTCGCCAGACCCTGGAGGATGCGCATGACCTGGTGGTGGGCCAGAGCCTGGGCCAGGTGCAGGCGCTGTTGCAAGGCATTCAGGCGCGCTTCGCCGATCGCGACCCCGGCGGCCGTGGCCAGCAGACCTTCGACTTGCGCACCACCATCCACGCCGTCACCGCCGTGGAGAGCGCCCTGCTCGACCTGCTCGGCCAGCACCTGAGCGTGCCGGTGGCCGCACTGCTCGGTGAAGGCCAGCAGCGCGAATCGGTCGAGATGCTTGGCTATCTGTTCTATGTGGGCGACCGAACCAAGACCGGCTTGCCCTACAACAGCGAGCCCGGCGCGAGCAACACCTGGAGCCGCATCCGCCACGAAGAAGCGATGACGCCCGAGGCCATCGTGCGCCAGGCCGAAGCGGCACGCGAACGCTATGGCTTCAACGACTTCAAGTTGAAGGGCGGCGTGCTCGCCGGCGAAGCCGAAATCGACGCCGCGGTCGC
>JANNGJ010000439.1:0-3991 GCA_031403815.1 Burkholderiales bacterium
GCGAACACGGCGCGGTCGAACGCGGGGAAGTGGGTGTCGGCAGCGGCGAAGGCGGTGTCGATTTCCGTCAGCACCAGTTCGTCAGCCAGCGGCAGGGCCGCGGCGTAGAGCTCGCCCCCGCCGATCACAAAAGCCTTGTCGACAGCAGCGACAAGCGCCACGGCCGCGGCCAGCGAAGGCACGGCATCGGCACCCGCCGCGTGCCACGTTGCATTGCGCGTGACGACCACGTTGCGCCGGCCCGGCAGCGGCCGGAACTTGGGCGGCAAAGAGTCCCAGGTCTTGCGCCCCATGATCACCGGGCAGCCCATCGTTACCGCGCGAAAGTGCTGCTGGTCGGCGCGTTCGCGCCACAGCAGTTCGCCGCCACGGCCGATGCCGCGCTGGCGGTCAAGGGCAGCGATCAAGGCCAGGCTGGGGCGGGGCGTCGTCATGGTGCCGAATTGTCGCTGCGCGCCGGCCGCGCAGCGCCGCCGGTGGCGCTGAAGATGGCCACCACGATGCACGCGGCGGCGATCCAGTCGGTGGGGCGCAGCACTTCGCCCAAGATCAAGTGGGCCGTGCCGACGCCCACCAAGGGCACGGCCATCACCGCAAACGCGCTGGCCCGCGCCGGCAGCACGCGCACCAGGCCGAACCAGATCACCTGGGCAAAGCCGAAGTTGAGGAACACGCCGTAGCCGAGCGACCACCAGATCGATGCCGGCCACGCGCTCCTGGCGGGCCACGGCTCGGCCCAGGGCGCCACGGCCCAGAAGAAGACAGAGCCGATCAGCATCATCCAGACCGTCACCGCCTCCGTCGGCAGGCTCAGGGTGCTGCGGCGCATCAGCACGGTGCCCAGGGCCCACGACAAGGCGCCGGCCTGCAACCAGAGCACGCCGATGGGCCGGCCGGCCAGCGCTGCCAACTCGTTGGCGGCGAGCAGCCCCACCGAGGTGATGGCCGCGACCACGGCCAGCCAGGTGCGCGGGCTCATGCGTTCGCCGAACAACAGCACCGTCAGCAGCACCGTCCACACCGGCATGGTGAAGGCCAGGATCACGGCCCGCCCCGAGGGCAGCTGCGACAGGGCGATGATGGAGCACAGGTGCCAGCCGATGATGTTGGGCAGCGCCAGCCACACCAGACTCAGGGCCTGGCTGCGGCTCACGCCGAGCGGCACGCCGCGCCAGGCGAAGAAGGCAATCAAAGTCAGGGTGCCACCGCTCATGGTGATGGCGCGAAAGTAGAGCGGGCTGACTTCGCGCAGCGCGAACTTCATCATCGGCCAGTTCAGGCCCCACAGCAGGGTCACCACGGCGATCAGGGCCCACTGGCGCCGCGTCAGCGTCATGGGTAAGCCTTTGTGCTGCGCACGGCGGTACTCGCCTTGGGAACGGCCCGGCGGCTCATGCCTTGCGCTGGATCGAAACGGCGATGCCGGCCACGATCAGGCCGAAGGCCAGGGCGTGAAAGGCGCGCGGCGCCTCGCCCAGCAGCAGCACCGAGAGCAGGGCCGCAAACAGCGGCGTCAGGTTGGCGAAAAAGGCCGCCAACGCCGGCCCGCCAAGCGCCACCCCCAAGCCCCAGCTGCGGTAGGCCACGATCGATGGCCCGACGGCCACGAAGAGCAGGGCGGCCACCACCCAGGCGTTGCGCCAGTCGATGGCCGCGGTGGGTGTCAGTGCTTGTTCCCCTGCAGCCGCAGCGCCCGCGGCCAGCAGGCCGAACAGCATCTGCACCAGCAGCAGGCCGGCCCAGCCCCACGCCTGCAGGGTGGCGCGTGGTGGCGGCCGCAGCCACGCGGGGGGCTGCACCAGCAGCCAGCTGTAGAGCGCCCAAGACAGCGCGGCGACAAGGATGTAGCCGTCGCCCGCCACGAATTGCACCTGGAACAACGTGGTCCAGGAGCCGCGCGCCACCACCAGCACCACACCGGCCAGTGACAGCAGGGCGCCCACGACCTGCCGCGGCTCAATTGGCTGGCGGAACAGCAAGGCGCCAACCGCCAACATCCACATCGGTCCTGAGGCCGCGATCAAGGTGACGTTGAGCGGCGTCGATGTGGTGAGGGCCAGGTATTGGAAGGCGTTGAAGGCGCCCACGCCCAGGCAGCCGATGGCCAGCAGGTAGGGCCATGAGGTCGCGATCACGCGCCAGTCGCGCAGGGCCTGCCAGCCCAACGGGGCGAGCAGCAGCGCGGCCAGGACCCAACGCACGAAGTTCAGCGTCAGCGGCGGCATGTGGCCGACCATCAGGCGGCCCACCACCGCGTTGCCAGCCCACATCAAGGGCGACAGGGTCATCAACAGGGCGGTGCGACGGCTGATCATGCCGGCATGGCCGCGCCGCATTGCCAGCAGTGGTCGAAGGGCCCGTCGATGCGCTCGTTGCAGCCGCGGCAAACCCATTCACGCCACACCGGGCACTGCAACTGGGCGAGCAGCGCACGCGCCGCATCGAGCTCGGCGTCGGCGTGAACCCAGATCTCCGGCAGCGCCTGGTCGGGCGGGATCTCCCCGGCGATGCTGCCGGCATAGGCGCGTTGCACGCTGACCTCGAAGCCGGCCTGCGCCAGCATGTCGCACCACAGGCTGGCCAGCGCAAGGTTGGGGGCTTGGGTCAGGCGTCGCATTCAGGCCGGCGCCGGGCCGCCCCAAGCAGCCTGAGCTCCCCCGGGGAGAAGCGAGCGAAGTGAGCAAGGGGTCGTCATCTCAACAGGATTCTCGCTGCTCGGATAACCTCGCCGTTTTCCCAGTCAGCCCCAGGAGATTCGCGATGAGCAAAGCCATTCAAATCCAGCAATTCGGCGGCCCCGAGGTGATGCAGCGGGTTGACATCGACGTCGGCCCCCCCGGCCCCGGTGAAGTGCGCATCCGCCACCATGCCTGCGGCCTGAACTACATCGACGTTTACCAGCGCACCGGCCTGTACGCCAACCCGCTGCCGCTCACCCTTGGCATGGAAGGCGCGGGCGTGATCGAGGCGGTGGGCGAGGGCGTCACGCACCTGAAGGTCGGTGACCGCGTTGCCTACGCCAGCAACCCGCCCGGCAGCTACAGCGAAGTGCGTGTGATGCCCGCCAAGACAGTGTGCAAGCTGCCCGACGGCATCGCCTTCGACACCGCGGCGGGCATGATGTTGAAGGGCCTGACGGCGCAGTACCTGCTGAAGAAGACGCGCCCGGTCGAGGGCCTGCAGGCCGGCGACTTCGTGCTCTTCCACGCGGCGGCCGGCGGCGTCGGTTTGATCGCCTGCCAGTGGGCCAAGGCCCTGGGCCTGCAACTCATCGGCACGGCCGGCAGCGCGGCCAAGTGCGCGCTGGCGCTGGAGCATGGCGCGGCGCACGCCATCGACTACAGCAGCGAAGACTTCGTCGCCCGCGTCAAGGCCATCACCGGCGGCAAGGGCGTGAAGGTGGTGTACGACTCGGTCGGCAAAGACACCTTCGAGCGCAGCCTCGACTGCCTGCGCCCCTTTGGCCTG
Source organism: Burkholderiales bacterium (assembly GCA_031403815.1). Taxonomy (GTDB): domain Bacteria; phylum Pseudomonadota; class Gammaproteobacteria; order Burkholderiales; family Burkholderiaceae_C; genus CADEEN01. The sequence goes on from JANNGJ010000439.1 coordinate 3,469, forward strand.
ATGGCCAGCTTCGGCAATGCCTCGGGCCCAGTGGCGCCCTTCGCACCCGGCCTGCTCGGCCCCAAGGGCTCGCTCTACCTGACGCGGCAGACCCTGTTCACCCACATCGCCACGCGCGAAGCGACGCAGGCCATGGCCGACGACTTGTTCGCCGTCGTCAGCAGTGGCGCGGTGAAGATCCGCATCGACCAGCGCTACCCGCTGGCCGAGGTGGCGCAAGCGCACCGCGATCTTGAGGCGCGCAAGACAACGGGCTCGACGGTGCTGATGCCCTGAGGCGAGCATCGCAGCTCGGCAGCGCTGCATCGCCGCTGGGCAGCGCAGTGTGGCCGCCGGCGGAGGCATTCGACGCTTTTTGACCGTCGCTGTCTGGCTTTCAGCGCAACAAAGGCGCGCCCGGGCAGGCCCCAGCGCGCCACTGTGGCGGTCGGTGAGTACACCGACTGCCTTGCGGTGCTCGGGCTTGCGGCCCCGTCGAAAAACTCCCGCCGCTCGCTGCGCTCTCTTTGGTCAAACAGTTTCG
>JANNGJ010000440.1:0-2568 GCA_031403815.1 Burkholderiales bacterium
GAGCTTCTTCGTCGCCTCGACGAAATGGAAGTACGCGTCCGGGTTGAAAAAGAACTGCGTGATCGCACCGCTCGCGCCGCGGCCGTTCACGGTGGGTGTGGGCTATTCGCACGGCTTCGTGCCCTGGCTCGCGGCCGAGCCGCATGATGTGGCGCTGGACGCGGTACTGACCGAGGACGGCATGCATTGGCAGCGTGACGGCTGAGGACGCACGCCGCGCGTGCCCGCTCAGCGCCGATACAGGCGCCGACACAACTCAAACGTGATCGCCGACTGGTTCATGGTGTAGAAATGGATCCCCGGCGCGCCGCCGGCGAGCAGCTTCTCGCACAGGGCGGCGATCACATCCAGGCCGAAGGCCCGGATCGATGCGGCGTCGTCCAGGTAACCCTCCATCTTCAGCGCCACCCAGCGCGGGATGTCGATGCCGTCGCGCTGGGCGAACTGGGCGATCTTGGCGTAGTTGTGGAAGGGCATGATGCCGGGCACGACGGGCACGGCCGCACCGAGTTTTTGTGTCTGTTCGACGAAGTGGAAGTAGGCGTCGGGGTTGAAGAAGAACTGGGTGATGGCGCTGCTGGCGCCGGCCTGAACTTTCTCGACGTAATGCTGCAAGTCGCGCGCGGCGTAGCGCTGGCTCGGGTGGTACTCGGGGTAGGCCGCAACTTCGATCAACCAGTCGCCGCCCTGGGTTTCGCGGATGAAGCGCACCAGGTCGGCGGCGTAGCGGAACTCGCCGCCCACCGCCGTGCCGCTCGGCAGGTCACCACGCAGGGCAACGATGCGGTGGATGTCTTGGGCGCGGTAGGTGGCCAGGGTGGCGGCAATGCTTTCGCGCGTGGCGCCCACGCAGGACAGGTGAGGCGCGGCCTCGAAGCCGGCGGCGGCAATGGCCTGCACCGTCTTGAGCGTCCTCTCGCGCGTGGTGCCGCCAGCGCCGTAGGTGACGCTGAAGAATTCCGGGCTCAGCGCCCCCAGCTCGTCGACCACGGCCTTGAGCTTGTCGTCGCCCACGGGCGTGTTGGGCGGGAAGAACTCGAAGCTGATCGGTACGGGGTTGCTCATGGCGTCTGGGCCCAAAGAAAGTGTTCGCGGTTGCCGTCGCCACCGGCGACGGTGCTCTCGAAGTAGTCGCGTGCCGCCAGCTTGTTCTTGACGCAGGCCGCGCGCAATCGCGCTTCGACGTGGCCATGCGCCACCGGGTCGGTGACCAGCCCGCCTTTGCCGATGTCGGCCGGTTGCAGCTCGAACTGCGGCTTGACCAGCAACAGCAGGTCGCGCCCGACCAGCGGCACCAGGGCCGGCAGCACGAGGGTCAGGGAGATGAAGGACAGGTCGGCCACGATCAGATCGAAGCGCTGCCGCGGCAGTGTGGTGGCGTCGAGATGGCGTGCGTTGACGCCTTCGAAGGCCGTGACGCGCGGGTCGTCGCGCAGCTTGGCATGCAGCTGACCATGGCCGACATCGATGCCGACCACGCTGGCCGCGCCACGGGACAGCAGCACTTCAGTGAAGCCGCCTGTGCTCTGGCCGACGTCGAGGCAGTCGAGGCCGGCGACGTCGATGGCGGTGTGCGCCAGCGCCGCGTCGAGCTTGAGCCCGGCACGAGACACCCAGCGCAACTCGGCGGTGTCGGTGACCTCCATCTCGCATCCCTCGGGCAGGTCTTCGCCCGCCTTGAAGGGCACAGCCCAGCCTTTGGGTCCCAGCCAGCGCACGGCACCCTGCGCAATCAGCCGCTGCGCGGCCGAGCGCGTAGGCGCCAAGCCGCGTTGCAGGATCAGTTGGTCGGCGCGCATGGAAGCAGCCCGTTCGCCCTGAGCTTGTCGAAGGGCTTCGACAAGCTCAGCCCGAACGGGTAGTGTCAGTAGCGGTATGAATCGGGCTTGTACGGCCCGGTCTTGGCCACGCCGATGTAGCTGGCTTGCTCGTCACTCAGCTCCGTCAGCATGGCGCCGACCTTCTTCAGGTGCAGGCGCGCCACCTTCTCGTCCAGGTGCTTGGGCAGCACGTAGACCTTGCCGTTCTCGTACTGATCGCTCTTGGTGAACAGCTCGATCTGGGCGATGGTCTGGTTGGCGAAGCTGGCCGACATCACGAAGCTGGGGTGACCGGTGGCGCAGCCCAGGTTCACCAGGCGGCCCTTGGCCAGCAGGGTGATCTTCTTGCCGTCGGGGAACTTCACGTGGTCGACCTGCGGCTTGATCTCGTCCCACTCGTAGCCCTCGATCGACGCGATGTCGATCTCGTTGTCGAAGTGGCCGATGTTGCAGACGATGGCTTCGTCCTTCATCGCCAGCATGTGGGCGTGGGTGATGACGCGCTTGTTGCCGGTGGCGCTGACGAAGATGTCAGCCTTGTCGGCGGCGTAGTCCATGGTCACGACCTTGTAGCCTTCCATCGCCGCCTGCAGGGCGTTGATGGGGTCGATCTCCGTCACCCAGACCTGGGCGCTGAGCGCGCGCAGGGCCTGGGCGCTGCCCTTGCCCACGTCGCCGTAGCCGGCGACCACGGCCACCTTGCCGGCAATCATCACGTCGGTAGCGCGCTTGATGCTGTCGACCAGCG
>JANNGJ010000441.1:0-4526 GCA_031403815.1 Burkholderiales bacterium
GCCGGCCTCGATGGCCTCGCCCTCGGGCATCTTCAGCCGGTCCATGATGGCCCGCACGCGGTCGCCGGCGAAGATGCGCATCAGCGGGTCTTCCAGCGACAGGTAAAAGCGCGACTGGCCCGGATCGCCCTGGCGGCCAGAGCGGCCACGCAGTTGGTTGTCGATGCGGCGGCTCTCGTGGCGCTCGGTGGCGATGATGCGCAAGCCCCCCTCGGTCTTGACCTTGTCGTGCAAGCCCTGCCACTCGTCATGCAACTGCTGGATGCGGGCAGCTTTGTCGGCATCAGCCAGCGCCTCATCCGCATCAATGAACTTGACCTGGTTCTCGACGTTGCCGCCGAGCACGATGTCGGTGCCGCGGCCGGCCATGTTGGTGGCGATGGTGACCACGCCGGGCCTGCCCGCCTGGGCCACGATCTCGGCCTCCTTGGCATGCTGCTTGGCATTCAGCACCTGGTGCGGCAAGTTGGCTTGGATCAGCAGCTCGGAGATCAGTTCTGAGTTCTCGATCGAGGTCGTGCCAACCAACCAGGGTCGGCTGGCCGCGCGTGTGGCAGTCACGGATGTCTTCGATGACCGCGGCGTACTTTTCCTTGGCGGTCTTGTAGACTAAGTCCAGATCATCCTTGCGAATCGTCGGCCGATTCGGCGGAATCACGACCGTCTCCAGACCATAGATCTCCTGGAACTCGTAGGCCTCGGTGTCGGCCGTGCCCGTCATGCCGCCCAGCTTGGCGTACATGCGGAAGTAGTTCTGGAAGGTGATCGAAGCCAGCGTCTGGTTCTCACTCTGGATCTGCACGCCTTCCTTAGCCTCGACGGCCTGGTGCAAACCGTCGCTCCAGCGTCGCCCGGTCATGAGTCGGCCGGTGAACTCGTCGACGATGACGACTTCGCCGTTCTGCACCACATAGTTCTGGTCGCGGTGATACAGATGGGTGGCGCGCAGCGCGGCATACACGTGGTGCATGAGCGTGATGTTGGCCGGGTCGTACAGGCTCGCGCCCTCGGCCAGCAGCCCGGCTTCGCCCAGGATGCGCTCGGCATTCTCGTGGCCGGCTTCTGTCAGGAAAACCTGGTGGCCCTTCTCGTCGAGGGTGAAGTCACCGGGCTCGATGACCCCTTCGCCGGTGCGCAGATCGAGCTCGCCGATCTGCTTCTTCAACTGCGGGATCACGGCGTTGATCCGCACATACAGCTCGGTGTGATCCTCGGCCTGGCCGCTGATGCTGAGCGGGGTGCGTGCCTCGTCGATCAGAATCGAGTCGACCTCATCGACGATGGCGAAGTTCAGGCCGCGCTGGGTGCGGTCGGCCACTTCATAGACCATGTTGTCGCGCAGGATGTCGAAGCCGAACTCGTTGTTGGTGCCGTAGGTCACATCGGCCCGGTAAGCCGCCTGCTTCTCCTCGCGCGACATGCCGGGCACGTTGACGCCGACCGTCAAGCCGAGGAAGGTGTAGAGCCGGCCCATCCACTCGGCATCGCGCCGCGCCAGGTAGTCGTTGACGGTGATCAGGTGCACGCCCTTGCCCGACAGCGCATTCAAGTACACCGGCAGCGTGGCCATCAGGGTCTTGCCTTCGCCGGTGCGCATCTCGGCAATCTTGCCCTCGTGCAAGGCCATGCCGCCGACCAGCTGCACATCGAAGTGGCGCATCTTCAGGGCCCGCTTGCCGGCCTCACGAACCGCCGCAAAGGCTTCGGGCAGCAAGTCGTCCAGGTTCTTGCCGGCGGCGACTTGCTGGCGCCATTCGTCCGTCTTGGCGCGAAGCGTGGCGTCGTCGAGGGCCTCAAAGGCCGGCTCGAGGGCATTGATCTTCTGCACCACCGCGCGGTACTGCTTCAGCAGTCGGTCGTTGCGGCTGCCGAAGATCGAGGTGAGGAGTTTGGGCAACATGCGGCGGGGCTTCTTGTCGTGGGTGTGCGTGGCCGGAAGGAGATGGGGCGGCTTGGCCCCAACGCAAGGGGCTGGCTGCCCCGGCAGCCGGGGCAGGAGGATGCCCGGCCTTGCGTCCAACGCACAAGGCGGGCGAGTTTACCCGGCGCTCAGCGCGAGCGCGCTGCGCTGCGTGCAGCGCCGCCCTCGCCAGGGCGCCCGGCGAGGAATCGGGCCGGGTTCTGCGGCACACCCTCCACCAGCACCTCGAAGTGCAGGTGCGGGCCGGTCGATCGCCCGCTGTTGCCGACCTCGGCGACCTTCTGGCCGCGCTTGACCAAGTCCCCGGTCTTCACCAGCACCCTTGAGGCATGGGCATAGCGCGTCACGAGACCGTTGCCATGGTCGATTTCGACCAGGTTGCCGTAGGCCGGGTGCGGCTCGGTGGAGACGACCATCCCGCCCGCCGCAGCCATGACGGGGGCGCCGATGTCGGCCGGGAAGTCCAGACCGGTGTGCAAGGCTGGCCGACCGCTGAAGGGGTCGGTGCGAAAGCCGAAGCCGGAGGTCGAGGGGCCATCGACCGGCGCCGAGCTCGGCACCATCAACTGCGTCAGCCGGCCCTCGAGCAGGCGGGACTCGATCAGGGTGAAAAGATCGGTGGTCTGGTCGGTGCGCTCGTCGAGCTTCCCGGTGTAAGCGCTCAGCGTGTCGAGCGACTGCACGCGGCTGGCCCGGCTGGTGTCCGGCACGAAGGGCCCGCCCTGGCCGGCACGGCCGACCGTGGACGGCGCGGAGGCCGCGGAGCCAGGGCGCAACAGGGGCTTGAACTCCTCGGCCTTGACGCCAGCCAGGCCCGAGACGCGGTCGCCCATGGCCTCCAGCTTGAGCAGCTTGGCCTGCAGCTCGCCCACCTTTTGCGCCATGGCATCCAGGTTCTCGCGCAGGAAGCGGTCCCGCTGCGCGGTCTCGTCGCGCACCACGAAGGACACGATCTGACTGACCACAGGCCAGCCGTCGCGCGCAGCCTTGAGGAAGATGAAGTGATAGATCGCCGCGGCCAGCAGCAAGAGGAGCAGCGATGCCACGGCCAGGGCGGCGCCGAGTTGCCATCGGTTGAACTGCAACACGCGCGACTTTGCGAGGCTGCCGTGGGTGATCAGAATCTGCATCCGCCTAAACTCCTTGCCATGGCCACCGCCAAGTCATCGTTGTCGTCCGTGCCGCTGGGCCTGCCCCTGGCCCGTGCGCTGGACCAGAACACCAGCCTGGCCAACCTGACGCGTCGGCTGGCGCAATCGAATGCTCGCTACGCGGCGGTGCGTTTGCAGCTGCCAGAAGCGATGCGCGCCCTGGTGCAGCCGGGGCCGATCGATGACGAGGGCTGGTCGCTGTTGGCCTCCAATGCGGCTGTGGCCGCCAAGTTGCGCCACCTGCTGCCGCGTCTGTCGGACACGTTGCGTGAGCAGGGCTGGCCGGAACTGCCGATCCGCGTTCACATTCAGTCGCGCTGACCGTCAGGGGTTGGGGTGGTGCCGACTGTCCGAATCGAACGGACGACCTTCCGCTTACAAGGCGGGTGCTCTACCAGCTGAGCTAAGTCGGCACTGTCCGAGAGGATTCTAGGCCGCGCTGCCCGGCGCGACGTTACTTGATGCGCTTGAGCGAAGGGCGCGCGCCGCCGGCAGCAGGCGGTGGCTCGGGCGGCTCAGTGGGTGGTGTGATCGGGCGCACGGTAGCGCCCGCGGCAGGGGCGGGTGTGGGTGAATTCACCGCCGTCAAGCGCGGGCCGCCGCGGCTCACGGAGTCGCCGGCGGACAGCACCGACGTGCCCGCGCTGCTTGTGCCGCCCGCTGCGGTCGGCACCGGGAAAGCCATGCCCTGGCCGTTCTCACGCGCGTAGATCGCCACCACATGGTCGATCGGCACAACGATTTCGCGTGCGCTGCCGCCAAAGCGGGCCTTGAACTCGATCTGCTCATTGCCGAGCTTCAGGCCGCTGGTGGCTTCGAAGCCGACGTTGAGCACGATCTCGTTGTTCTTGACGTACTCCTGCGGCACCTGCACGCTGGCATCAACAAACACCGCGACGTAGGGCGTGAAGCCGTTGTCGGTGCACCAGTCGTGCAGCGCGCGGATCAGGTAGGGCCGCGTCGAGCTGCCCTGGCCTTCCGGTGCCATCGGGACGCTCACGGCATCACTTCCTCATGACCTTTTCCGAAGGCGTCAGTGCTTCAATGTAGGCCGGGCGCGAAAAGATGCGCTCGGCGTACTTCAACAGGGGCAGCGCGTTCTTCGACAGGTCGATGTCGTAGTAGTCCAGGCGCCACAGCAACGGGGCGATGGCCACGTCGAGCATCGAGAAGTCGTCGCCGAGCATGAACTTGTTCTTGAGGAAGATCGGTGCCAACTGCGTCAAGCGGTCGCGGATCTGGCCGCGCGCCTTTTCGAGCTGCTTCTCGGTGCCCTTGACGCCGTTGCGCGCTTCGAGGATGTTGACGTTGGCGAACAACTCCTTCTCGAAGTTGAACAGGAACAAGCGCACGCGCGCGCGCGCCACCGGGTCGCCCGGCATCAGCTGCGGGTGCGGGAAGCGCTCGTCGATGTACTCGTTGATGATGTGCGACTCGTACAGGATCAGGTCGCG
>JANNGJ010000442.1:0-2595 GCA_031403815.1 Burkholderiales bacterium
CCCGCTCGCTTGGCATGCCCACCACGCTGACCATCTGCAACGTGGCCACCAGCGCCATGGTGCGCGAGTGTCAGTTCGCCTTCATCACCCGCGCCGGTGTCGAAGTGGGCGTGGCCTCCACCAAGGCCTTCACGACCCAACTGGTCGGCCTGTTCCTGCTCGCCCTGGCCCTGGCCCAGGTGCGCGGCCGCTTGAGCGACGCGCAGGAGGCCGGCCACCTCAAGGCGCTGCGCCACCTGCCCGTGGCGGTGCAAGCGGTACTGGCCCTTGAGCCGCAGATCGTTGCCTGGTCACAAGCTTTCACCGCCAAGGAGCACGCCCTCTTTCTTGGCCGCGGCCTGCACTACCCGGTGGCGCTGGAAGGGGCGCTGAAGTTGAAGGAGATCAGCTACATCCACGCCGAGGCCTACCCGGCCGGCGAGCTGAAGCACGGCCCCCTGGCGCTGGTGACCGCGGCGATGCCGGTGGTGACGGTGGCGCCGAACGATCAGCTGTTGGAAAAACTCAAGAGCAACATGCAGGAAGTGCGCGCGCGCGGCGGCGAGCTCTATGTGTTCGCCGACAGCGACACGCGCATCGAGAGCGGCCCCGGCGTGCACGTGATCCGCCTGCCTGAGCACTACGGCGCCCTCAGCCCGCTGCTGCACACGGTGCCGCTGCAGTTGCTGGCGTATCACACCGCCTGCGCACGCGGCACCGATGTGGACAAGCCGCGCAATCTGGCCAAGAGCGTCACGGTGGAGTAGGCGCCTGGCAGGACGCGGTCCCAACGGCGAACGCGAAGGCGCAGTCGTTTGCCACGGCGATCTTCGCCCGGTTAAGCTCGCCTTCCGATGTCATCACTTCGCCACAACTTTGCGCTAGGGCTCGCCGCAGCAGACGCCAACGTCCTGTCGTGGTGGCGAGCGCTGTGCGCGCTGGCCGCGCTGAATGTAGGCCTGTGGCTGGCGGTATGGCACTTCGGGCCTGTCAGCGGCGTGCATGGGGGTCTGCAGCTGGCCTTGTCGGGCGTGTACGTGCTGGTGTGCGCCTACCGCTCGGTGCTGCCGCGCGTGGACCTGGAGCGGCTCGTGGTCATCGACACGCGCCTGTCCAGCATCTTCCTTGGCCGCACCGCCGCCACGGTCGCCGAGATCTGCTTCGCGCTGCAGCTGGGCTTGCTTGTCCATCAGCTGGGCGTGCACGCCGGCATGCCGTGGGTGCAAAGTGCTGCCTGGGCGATCCCGGTGTTCATGGTGGTGGCCCAAGGTTTCTGCTGGCACAGCGTGCTGACGCTGAACCACATCACCCAGGCCGTCGAGTCGATGCTCTGGGCGGCAGGATTCTCCTGGATGGCGGCCCTGCTGGCGGTCATCGCCCTGGACAGCACGGGCTGGGTCAACGCGTTGGCGATCTTCGGCATCCTCTGCTCGACGGCCTTCGTGGCCTATGTCCTGGGCGTGGATGCGCCGATGTACTGGCGCCGATACCGGCACGCCCGCGCGCGCGGCCAGACTTACATGCGTCTGGACCAGGGCGCTCGCGACGCCTGGCAGCGCCGTGAGCGCAGCGGCAGCTGGGCCGCATGGAAGGCCGACGCGCTCTGGCTGACGCCCTACTTCAGCGTCGGTGTCTGGGTCAGCCTCGCGATGGTGTGCGTTCCCGGCGTTTGAGCGCCTCGAAACCGTATCGGGCAGCCCACGCGGCCAGGCGTCGCTTCAGCGCCGGCACCGCGCTGGCGGTGGGGGTGAAGGTCGAAGAGGCCGAGCTCGAGAATGCGGCCGTCAGGTCAGGAATTCCGGCGTCTCGGACAGGACGGCGTTTCGATCGCCAGACACAGTCAGCTTTTCACTTCGAGAGCCGACATGAGCCGCACACCCCTCATCACCGCTGTGACCGCCTTCGCCATTGGCGCCGCTGGCCTGGCAGCGCCATCACTCACCGTGGCACAAGGCATGCATGGCCATGGCCATGCCGTCACCGCGGTGGCCGACCTCAAGTGGGTCGACCTGCCATCGCTGCCGCCGGGCGCGAAGATCGCGGTGCTCGAAGGGCCGATGAACGAGGCGGTGCCCTTCACCGCACGACTCAGGTTGCCCGCCAATTACGTGATACCGGCCCACTGGCACCCGGCCATCGAGCGCCTGACGGTGCTGTCGGGCACCTTCTTCATCGCTGCGGGCGAGGTGCTCGACAGGTCGAAAGGTCTGGCAGTGCCCGCCGGTGGATTCACCGTCATGCCGGCCAGGATGCCGCACTTCGCGTACACCACCAACGAGCCGACCGAGCTCCAGTTGCACAGCACGGGGCCCTGGGGCGTGACCTACGTGAACGCCGCCGACGACCCGCGCAAGAAGCCGCCCCAGTGACACGCCTGTGCGCGTGACGGTCGGCGTTAGAGCTTGAGTTCCAGGTTCGCGCCGAAGAACGTGCGGCCCTCGCGCTCGGTGCGGGTGGAGTCGCCGCTGGTGAAGTAGCTGCGCGACACGCCGTCCAGCGGGGCGATGTTGTTCGCCGAGACCCGCAGCGAGACCGCACGGCTGAAGTTCCACAGCGCAAAGGCGTCGAGCGAGCGCGCGGCCGATTGATCCAGCGATTGCACATTGGTTTGGCGCG
>JANNGJ010000443.1:0-2947 GCA_031403815.1 Burkholderiales bacterium
CGAGGCCGACAAGCGCGGCGGCAGGCTGGCCACCATGACCGGGGACGGACGCACCTGCGTTTGGCGCTCGACGCGGCCGATGGGCAGCGCGACGGCGCTGTTGTCAGGCGCCGGCTGGCCCGCACGGCGGCGCGCGTGCCAAGCCAGCTCAACCAGGGGGCTCAGGGTCAGCGCCTCATCGGCGTCGTGCGTGCGGTGCAGCAGGTGCAACTCGGGCACACGCAGGAGCTGGGCAAAGTCACGCCGCTCGCGGCAGCGCCGTTGGCCGGCGCCGGGCAGGTCAAAGGCGCTCGTCACCGCCTCGGGGATCAGGGTCGGCTCAGCGCTTGACGCTCCGAGGTGGCGGTCGTCGCAGCCGGCAAAGACGACTGCGCCGAAGGGGCGAAACGTCGCGCGCGCCAGCGGCGTGATCACCACCTGGGTCGGGTCTGCGGGCGGGACCACGAAGCTCGCACCCTCCAGGCTGCTGTCGACCCAGGCCGTAAAACCCGCGAGATCCAGCGATGTGGCGGCCGCCGCCGCACGCCATGTGGGACCGCCGCCCGCGCCATCCAGCCGCAAAGCAGCCAGTACGGCGCGACCGGCCGGGTCGGCGGCTAGGGTTGCCATGCATGCGGGCGCTGCCGCAGCCAGCGCCTCGACCCAATCGAGCAAGCGGCGCCGGCCGCTGCCGCGCAGGCCCACCAGTCGATCTTGCAACTGCTCCGCTGCCCGCACCGCAGTGGGCGCAGGCAGCCGCTCATGGCGCCAGGCATTTTCGAGCGCCGCCGCTTCGCCCCCGGCTTCCAGTTTCAGCGCTTCAATCAGCGCGTCGCGCCCCGCGCCCGGTGCGGCGGCGCCGAGCAAGGTCATGACGTGCGCCGCGGCGCGGGTGGTCGAGAGGGTCCATCCCGTTTCGTCCGTCAATGCCACGCCGGCGCGTTCCAGCAGCGCGCGGATTCGGCGCACGACCAGGCGGTCTTGCGCAATCAAGGCCACCGGAGCCCTTTGTCGCGCCAGGGCGTCGAGTACCTTGAGCGCCGCTGCCCCTGCTTCGGCCTCCAGGTCTTCGGCCCAGGCGCAACTGGGCGGCGGCAGGTGGGCAACGGCGTCGAAGGGCTGACCCTCACCGGGCGCGGCATCGAGCCACAGCACCGGCACGCCGTTCGCGTGGGCCTGCCCCAGCAGGCGCGTGATCAGGCCGTCGTCACCCGCGCCGCTCAGGCCGATCCACGCTGCAGGGCGATGCGCCCAGAGACGGTCGCTTTGGCGCGCTTCCGCCGCCGCGGCCCACTCCAGCGCCAGCCGGGCGAGCCAGCGCTCCGTCGCCCCCGGACCTGCAACGGGCGGCAGGGCGTCGCGCAGCCCCGCCCACCAGGTATCGCGCTCGGCGGGCGGCAGTTGCTGCGCACCGTGTTGAAGCGCCTGTGCGGTGGTGAGCAACAAGGCCACGGCCGCCTCGAAAGCCTGCGCATCGCGGCGCGCCAAGGCAGCACCCGCAGCCTGGGCGCGCAGCAAGGTCGCCGCGCTCAGACGGTCGGTGTTCGGGTCGCCCGACAACATGCCGGGCTGGGCTGCCAGCACGGGGCCGAGGCTGGCAAGCAAGGTGTCTGGGGTGTCAACACGTGGCTGCCAGCCGCCGCGTCGAGCGAAGGCGAGGCGGGCTGGGGCCAGCAAGCCCGCCTGCGGCAACAACAGCACGGCATCCCGCACTGAAACGCCGCGCCGCGCCAGCCAATCGGCCACAGCGGTGGCGACGGCGGGCCAGAAATCGTTGTCGACCGGTTCGCTGTCGAGGCTGCGGCGCTCTATTGCTGTCATTGATAAGTCCGACCGGTCGCGGGCCTGCTCGCATCGATGCTTGTGTCAGAATCATTGTGCCTTGCGTCGGTGATGGCGCGTCGGCATTGAGGGTCCACACCATGAGCAGCGAATTGATCAAGCATGTTTCCGACGCGTCGTTTGAAGTCGACGTCTTGCAATCCGACACGCCCGTGCTGGTGGACTACTGGGCCGAGTGGTGCGGCCCTTGCAAGATGATCGCGCCCATCCTCGACGAAGTATCCGCGACGTACAAAGGCAAGCAGCAGATCGCCAAAATGAACGTCGACGAGAACCGCGACGTGCCCGCAAAGTTCGGCATCCGTGGCATTCCGACCTTGATGTTGTTCAAGGGCGGCCAACTGGCAGCGACCAAGGTCGGTGCCTTGTCCAAGTCGCAGTTGACGTCCTTCATCGACGGTCATCTATAATCGGCGCATTGATGGGTTGGCGCCTGCCGGCCCATCCCGAGATTGCCACCGCGCCCTGTGCGTTTGCCGTTAGCGTCAATTGGACGGCACCAGGCCCGCGGTTTCGGCCCCCACCCTGCCTTGAGTGATCCTGACGCGTCATGAGCGCGCCGGGCACCAGCGTAGGGGCAGCACACTGATTTCCAAAGGGGCCGATCCATCCGGCACGCCGCCTGGCAAGGCCCGTGTCACCCTGAGGGTTGGCCAACGCCATGCATCTGTCTGAACTGAAAGCCCAGCACGTCTCCGAGTTGCTCAAGATGGGCGAGGAGCTGGAGATCGAGAACGTCGCCCGTCTGCGCAAGCAGGAGCTGATGTTCGCGATCATGAAAAAGCGCGCCAAGGGCGGCGAACAAGTCTTCGGCGACGGCGTGCTCGAAGTGCTGCCCGACGGCTTCGGCTTCCTGCGCTCGATCGAGGCCAGCTACATGGCCAGCACCGACGACATCTACCTGTCGCCCAGCCAGATCCGGCGCTTCAACCTGCACACCGGCGACATGGTCGAAGGTGAAGTGCGGGTGCCCAAGGACGGCGAGCGCTACTTTGCGCTGGTCAAGGTCGACCGCGTCAACGGCTTGCTTCATGCGCAGTCTGTTTCAGGCTGTCCGCGGTGGGGAGGCGGGGGACGCTCGCACGCTCATCCGCGCCGCCGGCTTCGTTGCGGTCGAGGAGACTGC
>JANNGJ010000444.1:0-6872 GCA_031403815.1 Burkholderiales bacterium
CGTGGCCACGCTCTACCTGCCCAGCTACCTTGGCTGGTTCAGAGCGCTTGATCGGTCCGCCACAAACCCCGCGTCGCCCGCAACCCTGCTCGCCTTGGCTTTGGGTCACGCTTGGCATCCATAGCTAATGCGCAAAGAGCCTTTGCAAAGACGTCATTGCCGATTTCCTTGAACTCCGGTGTGAGGACGATCAGCTGGTCAAAGTTGGTGTGCCTGATCTTTCTTGGCGACGCGAGGGGATCTTCGGCTGTCACGATGACACCGGCAGTCGGGAAGCCGGCCCGTAGTGCGTCGACATGCCTCCTGCGCTCGGGTGCCCCCAGTGACTCTTGCGTTTCTGGGATCACTACGTAGTCGACCGACACCCAATAGGCTCCATCGATCTTCTTATAGTCGTGCTCCCAAACTCGAAGGGCTTGGCGCTTGCCATCAGTCGAGACTGCTCCCCACGACCACACATGGTTATGCAGCGGGGCCTGCAGGTCGTACTTGAAGAAGTCGATAATAGTCTTCATGACGCCAGTCTACGTTGGTAAGGGGCTCACGGTTTGCGCGGTTCGCGACCTAATGGAGGCATCACAGCAGAGGAGCTTTCATGCCCTTCACGCCCATCGAACTGCAGGCGATTCGCGAGCAAGTTGAAGATGCAACGCACTTGGCGTCGGGTCCGTTTTGCATCTGCCGTTGCTGGCCGATGATCTAGCCGCACTAGGTCCGACAACCGCGCTAAAATGAGATTCGTTCCTGGAGTTGAGATCAGATTCGGCATTCGTAATGCGAAGGTCGGGGGTTCGACTCCTCTCGCCGGCACCAAACCACGACAAAACTCAGACGGTCGTCGGCCGCTGGCGTTTTGGTCGGACTGGCGTGCAATGAGGCGGCAGACCGTCCCGGCCCTCACGGATGACTGACAAAGACCCCGCCGCGCCAGTTTCAGACCCTGATCTGCTGCAGCGACTGCGCGACGCAAGTGCATTGCTCGAAGCCATCGCGGTCGATGCCTGCCTCATCGCCACGCTGCCTGCGGCCGACCGCGAGCGCCTGCACCAAGCCGTCGCTCGCGTACACAACCCAGACCACGCCGATCGCAGACTCAAGCGCCGGGCCGCCTTGCGCGAACGCAACGCGGCACAAGTCCGCGAAGGCGAGGCCGTGCTGCAGGAGACGGGCATCCGCGCACTGCGCCGCAAGCCGGTGTTTACCGCGCCGGCCTTCTTCCCGCCACTGGGTTTCTCGGCCCAGGACGTGACAGCCGCCGAGGAAGGCGCGAGCAGCGCGCAGCGTACCGCCACCGAGCCGCAGCATTGCTATGTCTGCAAGCAGAAGTACCAGCTGATCCACCACTTCTACGACCAGCTCTGTCCGACCTGTGCGCAACTCAACTTCAGCAAGCGCACCGAACTGGCGGATCTGCGCGGGCGCGTGGCCCTGTTGACGGGCGGGCGCGTCAAGATCGGCTACCAGACCGGCCTCAAGCTGCTGCGCGCCGGGGCCCACCTGATCGTCACGACGCGCTTTCCACGCGATTCGGCCACGCGCTACGCGGCCGAGGCCGACTTCAGCGAATGGGGGCATCGCCTGGAGATCTTCGGCCTGGACCTGCGCCACACCCCCAGCGTCGAGGCCTTCTGCCACGAACTGCTGAGCACGCACACGCGTCTGGACTTCATCGTCAACAACGCCTGCCAAACCGTGCGCCGCCCGCCCGAGTTCTATGCCCACATGATGGCGGGCGAGACCGAGGCCTTGCAAAACGCCCCCGCCGCAGTGCGCCAGCTGATCGGTACCTACGCAGGCTTGCGCGGCAGCAACCTCCTGCCCGAGAACCCGCCGGCCCACGGCGAGGCCCTGCCGCTGGCGCATGCCGCCGTGCTGCCCACGCTCACGCGCGCTGCCGAGTTGTCGCAGATCCCGCTGCTGCCCGAAGAGCTGCTGGCACAACAGCATCTGTTCCCCGCCGGCCGGCTCGACCAGGATCTGCAGCAAGTGGACCTGCGTGGCCGCAACTCCTGGCGCATGCTGATGGACGAGGTGCCGTCCGTCGAACTGCTCGAGGTGCAACTCGTCAACGCCATCGCACCCTTTCTCATCAATGCACGGCTCAAGCCACTGATGCTGCGCACCCCCGGGCGCGACAAGCACATCGTCAACGTCTCTGCCGTGGAAGGTCAGTTCTATCGCAGCTTCAAGACCACGCGCCACCCGCACACCAACATGGCCAAGGCGGCGCTCAACATGATGACCCGCACCGCCGCCGCCGACTACCACGGCGACGGTATTCACATGAACAGTGTGGACACCGGCTGGGTGACGGACGAAGACCCTGTGGACATCGCCGCGCGCAAGACGGCCGAACACCGCTTTCACCCGCCGCTGGACATCGTCGACGGCGCAGCCCGCATCCTCGATCCCATCGTCAGCGGCATCAACACCGGCGAGCATGTGTGGGGGCAGTTCCTGAAGGACTACCGCCCGACGCCTTGGTAGCGCGCGATGCCCTCGCCCCTTCCGCAGCGCCTCCTGCACTTCACCGCCAGCGCGATCGCGGCAGCCCGCCTGTGGCGCGTGCTGCTGTTGCTCCTGCTGGTGGCGACCAGCACGCTGGCAATCATGCCGCGCCCGCCCGTCGGCATTGATTTCGGCTGGGACAAGCTGAATCACCTGCTGGCCTTTGCCGCCCTGGCCTTTTCGGCCGGGCTGGGCTTTCCGACGCCGCGCGCCGTGCGCTTTGGCGCGCCACTGGCGCTGCTGGCTTACGGCGGCCTGGTCGAGCTGATGCAAGCCAGGGTGCCGCAACGCTCGGCGGAGTGGGCTGACCTGTTGGCCGATGGGCTCGGCATTGCCTGCGGCGCGCTCATCGCCGCGGGGGCGCTGCGCGCGGCCGCCGCGCTGTCAGGGCGCCGACGCTGAGCGCGTCGCCAAGTCGGCTGGCCTTGACGGCACCGGCTTGCCATCCGCATAGAGCTGTTCGAACTCGCGCTTGGCGCGGATGAAGTGGTTGGCGCACTCGACCATGCTGGCCTTGGGCGGGCTCTCGTCGCAGGCCGCAGGCTTCTTGTAGAACAGGACCCAGGCGCGCTCCTTGCGCTCTGCGGCGTGCTGGGTGGTACGCAGCGCCAACGCGGCCCGCACCTCGACGTCCTGGGGCACGACGGCTGCGCTGCGCACTTCGGCTGGCCCCAGCTCGCTTGCCACAATCAGCCCTGGCGGCTGCGCTGGCAGCCCGGCCCCTGTCGGCTCAGCAGGCAGGTGCAGCGGCAGCAGGGGTGTCGTGATGGCGCCTGCTTCGGCAGCAGGCCGCATCGCTTCGGTCGCGGGCGGCGGCGTCCGGGCGCCTGGCCACGGTCCGCGGTGATCGACCGCCCACACCAGCGCGCCACCGATCACGATGCCCACCGCAACGCCCGCGGCCACCCGCCACACCACCGTCGGGTCGGGTCGGGGTCGGGACAAGCCCTCCTCGAGGTCCCAGTCTTGATCGTCAAAGTTCACAGTGCTCGAATCCTTGCGCCGCATTTCACCATCCCGCCTGCGCGTCATGCCGCGCAGGCAGAATCCTCCTCGCACCATGCCGGAGCTCCTATGAAGATTGTGTGTATCGGCGGCGGCCCCGCCGGCTTGTACTTCGCGCTGTTGATGAAGACGCTGGGGCCCCACCACGACATCCGCGTCGTTGAACGCAACAAGCCCTACGACACTTTCGGCTGGGGCGTGGTCTTCTCCGACGCGACGATGGACAACATGCGCGAATGGGACCGCGACACCGCGGACTCGATCGAGGCCTCGTTCGCGCATTGGGACGACATCGAGCTGCAGTTCAAGGGCCGCACGATCCGCTCCGGCGGCCACGGCTTTGTCGGCATCGGGCGCAAGAAGCTGCTCAACATCCTGCAGGCGCGCTGCGAAGCGCTGGGCGTGGCGCTGGTGTTCGAGACCGAGGCCGACTCCGACGCCGACTACCCCGACGCCGACCTGGTGATTGCCAGCGACGGCATCAACTCGCGCATCCGCAGCAAGTACGCCGCCGTCTTAAAGCCCGACATCGTGACGCGGCCCAATCGCTTCATCTGGCTCGGCACCAAGAAGGTCTATGAGCCCTTCACCTTCCTGTTCGAGAAGACGGAGCATGGCTGGTTCCAGGCCCATGTCTATCAATTCGATGCCGAGACCAGCACCTTCATCGTCGAGTGCCCCGAGGCGGTCTGGCTGGCGCATGGCCTCGATCAGGCCGACCCGGACCAGTCTGTCGCTTTTTGCGAGCGGCTGTTCGCGGCCAGTCTTCAGGGCGCCAGACTGCTGACGAACGCGCGCCACCTGCGCGGCTCGGCCTGGATCAACTTCCAGCGCGTCAAGTGCGAGCAGTGGTCGCACTTCAACGGCCAAAGCCATGTGGTGCTGATGGGCGACGCAGTGCACACGGCGCACTTCGCCATCGGCTCGGGCACCAAGCTGGCGCTGGAAGATGCGATCGAGCTGACGCGCCAGTTCAAGGAACAGGGCGACAGCGCAGAGCACATCCCTGACGTGCTGGCGCGTTACCAGGCGCTGCGCGCTGTCGATGTACTCCGGTTGCAGAACGCGGCCTGGAACGCGATGGAGTGGTTCGAGGTCTGCGGCGCGCGCTATTGCGACCAATTGGAGCCCGAGCAGTTCATGTACTCGATGCTCACGCGCAGCCAGCGCATCAGCCACGAGAACCTGCGCCTGCGCGACAAGGGCTGGCTGGATGGTTTCGAGCGCTGGTTCGCTGAGCGCGCCGCCGCCGGGCCGCCCCAAGGCGGCGCAGCCCCAGGACGCGGAGCGGCCCCTTCGGTGCCTGGGGGTGGCGAGGATCGCGGCCAGGCCGCGACCACAGCCTGGGGTCTCACGTCGCCTCCACCCATGTTCACGCCCTACACCGTGCGCGGCGTGACACTGAAGAACCGTGTCGTCGTCTCGCCGATGGCGCAGTATTCATGCGTCGACGGCGTGCCAAGCGACTTCCACTTGGTGCACCTGGGCGCGCGCGCGATGGGCGGCGCCGGGCTGGTGATGGCCGAGATGACCTGCCCAAGTGCCGATGCCCGCATCACGCCGGGCTGCCCCGGGCTGTGGAACGAAGCCCAGCGCGACGCCTGGCAACGCATCGTCGCCTGCGTCCACCGGGAGTCCGACGCCAAGATCGGCATTCAGCTTGGGCACGCGGGCGCCAAGGGCTCCACCAATGCACCCTGGGACGGCGCCGGTGCCGATCGGCCGCTGGCCGGCGGCAACTGGCCCTTGATCGCCGCCTCGGCCGTGCCGTATCAGGCCGACGGCGGCCAGGAGCCGAGCGCGATGACCCGCGCCGACATGGACCGCGTGCGCGATGACTTCGTGCGCGCCACGCGCCTCGCTGCTGAGGCCGGCTTCGACTGGCTCGAACTGCACTGCGCGCACGGCTACTTGTTGTCGTCCTTCATCTCACCGCTGACCAATCACCGCAGCGACGCCTACGGGGGCTCGCTGGAGAACTGCCTGCGCTACCCGCTCGAAGTCTTCACCGCCGTGCGCGCGGTGTGGCCCGCAGACAAGCCCATCTCGGTTCGCATCTCGGCCCACGACTGGGTCCCGGGCGGCATCACGCCGGGCGACGCGGTCGACATCGCGCGCGCCTTCAAGGCGGCCGGCGCCGACATGATCGATTGCTCCTCGGGCCAGGTCAGTGCCGCTCAAAAGCCGACCTACGGCCGCATGTACCAGACGCCCTTTGCCGACCGCATCCGCAACGAAGCCGGCATTGCCACCATCGCCGTCGGCGCGATCAGCGAGGCCGACCACGTCAACAGCATCATCTCGGCTGGCCGCGCCGACCTCTGCGCCGTGGCCCGCCCGCACCTGGCCAACCCCGCCTGGACCCTGACGGAAGCCGCCCGGATCGGCTTCCCCAGCCTGGCCTGGCCGCGCCAGTACCTCAGCGGCAAGGCCCAGATGGAAGCCCTGTTCCAGCGCGAGCGTGCGGCGCCTGCCGGCAAGGCCTGACAGCAGCGAGACAATGCAGCCCGAGCCCTGCGAAAGAGCGCCCATGCAAGAACGCGTCGATCCCACCCTGGCCGCTGGCAACCGCGTGCTTTTGGCCAGCCACGTCGCCGAGCACTTCGACTGGCGGGTCGCCGATGGCGTCGGCGTCATCACGCTCAACCGCCCCGAGCGCAAGAACCCGCTGACCTTCGCGTCGTATGCCGAATTGCGCGACCTGTTCCGCCAGTTGCGCTACGCCACCGACGTGCATTGCGTCGTGGTGCAGGGCGCGGGCGGCAACTTCTGCTCCGGCGGCGATGTGCATGAAATCATCGGCCCGCTGATCGCGCTCAAGGCACCTGAGCTGCTGATGTTCACGCGCATGACGGGCGACCTGGTGATCGCCATGCGGCATTGCCCGCAACCCATCATTGCCGCCGTCGATGGCGTTTGCGCGGGCGCCGGCGCCATCGTCGCCATGGCCAGCGACCTGCGCATCGGCACGGCGCGTTGCAAGACCGCCTTCCTGTTCAACCGCGTCGGTCTGGCCGGCTGCGACATGGGCGCCTGCGCCCTGCTGCCGCGCATCGTCGGCCACGGTCGCGCCAGTGAGTGGCTGTTCACCGGCCGCGCGCTGGCGGGCGAAGAGGCCGAGCGTTGGGGCTTCTACAACCGCCTCGTCGCGCCCGAAGCGCTGGCGGCCGACGCGCTGGCCTGGGCCAAGGAGCTGGCCTGCGGCCCGACCTTCGCCAACGGCATCACCAAGACCATGCTGCACCAGGAGTGGGCCATGGGCATCGACCAGGCGATCGAGTCCGAAGCGCAGGCGCAGGCCCTGTGCATGCTGACGGAAGACTTCGGCCGCGCCTACCGCGCCTTCGTCGCCAAGGCCA